>NZ_JASJXN010000003.1:0-188180 GCF_035018705.1 Undibacterium sp. RTI2.2
ATGGCCGCTCCTTTCTCATCTATTTTGCGCTTCTCGCAATAAAATTACTCTCCGGTGTTTCGTTTTGCAAGAACCTCAACTAATAAAAATAATCCTGTCTGCCTGAATAAGAACGATCAAGTTAAAATCGATTATATTGAAACGCCCCAAGGACAATCCATGCGCGCTCCGCTACTTTTCCCAATGCCTTGCCCACTTCTATCAAATTCAACAAGCTTGTTGCGCGCATCACGTTTGGGATTAATCGTGCTGACGCTGGTATCAAGCATTACTACCGTACAAGCGCAATTCGTAACTAAAACCACTCGTATTAATCCCGTCGTCAAATACGATATTGGTTATGACATCGTCAGTCCAATCCATGCGCAGCATGGGATGGTGGCGAGCGAACAAGGCTTAGCAACGCAAGTTGGCCTAGATATGCTAAAGCGTGGCGGGAATGCGGTCGATGCTGCGGTGGCGGTTGGCTTTGCGCTGGCGGTGGTGTTGCCAAATGCAGGCAATATTGGTGGTGGAGGTTTTATGCTAATCCATGATGCCAAATCGGGTAGAGACATCGCACTGGATTTCCGCGAAATGGCACCCATCAAAGCAAGCCGCGACATGTATCTGGATAAAGCAGGCAAAGTCATTCCAGGCAAATCACTCTACTCGCATTTGGCGATTGGCGTACCTGGAACTGTCGCCGGATTGACGCAGGCGCTAAGTAAATACGGCACCATGAGATTATCAGATGTCATTGCACCTGCGATACAACTGGCAGAACAAGGCTTTGAGGTAAGTCCACATTTAGCCAGCATCCTCGACGCAGAATATGATCATTTGGGTGCGTGGGAATCAAGCAAAGCGATCTTTTTTAAAAATGGCAAACCTTTGGTCGCTGGTGAAAAATTAATCCAAAAAGATCTGGCTGCATCCCTCAAGTTAATTGCAAAAGAAGGCGCAAGTGCTTTTTATCAAGGGGCCATCGCAAAGAAAATTGTTGCAGAAATGGCGCAGCATGAAGGCATTATCAGTGCAGAAGATCTGAAAAATTATAAGGTCGTCGAGCGCGAACCCGTCAAAGGTAATTATCGCGGCTATGAAATCGTGTCCATGCCGCCACCCAGCTCAGGCGGCGTACACATCGTACAAATGTTGCATATTCTTGAACACTTTCCGATTAAAGAACAAGGCAGTAACAGTGCACAAAACTTACACCTGATGGCGGAGACCATGAAGCTCGCTTATGCCGATCGTTCTGAATATTTGGGCGACCCGGATTTTGTCAAAGTACCTATTAAAGCACTGACATCGCGCGCCTATGCTGATGAGTTATCAAAGAAAATTAATCCAGAACATGCAACGCCGTCCGATCAAATCAAGCCCGGTAAACTAGCGCCTTACGAAAGTGATCAAACTACCCATTTTGCTACAGCAGATCAGTATGGTAATGTCGTCGCAACCACCTACACGTTGAATCTGAATTTTGGTAGCGGCATCGTTGCTAGCGGCACCGGCATTACCTTAAATAATGAAATGGATGATTTCTCCGTAAAAGCGGGTGCTCCCAACGCGTTTGGATTACTTGGTGGCGATGCCAATGCGATTGCGGCATACAAGCGCCCGCTCAGCTCAATGTCACCGACAATTATTTTAAAAGACGGACAACCATTTTTGACCACAGGCAGCCCAGGTGGCAGCCGGATTATCACCACCAGTTTGCAAATTATTATGAATGTGATTGACCATGATATGAATGTTGCCGAAGCCAGCATTGCGCCTCGTATTCATCATCAATGGATGCCAGATCAATTGCGCGTAGAAAAAGGGATCAGCATCGATACCTTAAACATACTGGAGCAAAAAGGTCAGCATCTGAAATTGTCACCGACTATGGGTCGCACACAAACTATACAAATGAGCAATCAGGGATTTGATGGTTATTCAGATCCGCGCAATCCTGACGGAAAAACTTTGGGGTATTAAGGTCAAATTTAAATGCGTAGAAATTTAAACGGGTACAAACTAATCTGTGCGGCTTAAAGAAATGAATAGCTACGAGTATCGCTTATTTCTCCAGTTATTCAATATAAATACTCTCCCCAAGTATATTTTAGTTGTCCAGGTAATTACTGGACAATAAGCCATATTTATAAAAATAATAGGGGAGTATATTTATATCAGCACATAATCTTCGAAACCAAATCAAGTGTTACGCAAACAAAAAAAGGACGCCGAATTGCGTCCTTTTTTGCTATTTTCTAATCGAAAAAGCGACTAAGTCATCTGCTTACACTGGCGTCGGATCGGGTATGTGTTTGATCGCGTCATGTTGATGATTTTGGATTTTGTCTTTATGTTTAATGACTTGTCGGTCTAGTTTGTCGATGAGAGTGTCGATGGCGGTGTAGAGATCTTGTGCCAGGCTTTCAACATGAATATCTTTGCCACTGATGTGCAGATTAATGTCTGCTTTATGGCGTTTTTCCTTTTCTTTGAGCTTATCCACGGTCAGGATGACGGCGATATCAATTACTTGATCGAAATGCCGCCTGATACGTTCAAGCTTATTTTGCACATGTTCACGAATTGCAGGAGTTACTTCGAGGTGATGTCCACTGATGGTGAGATTCATACTACGCTCCTTGGTAATCTTACTTGTTACAAACATTTTATCTTAACTCAATTAATGTAAATTTAATCAGACGATGAATTGGCAGACTAATATTTAAATTATTTATTGAGCTAAATTATATATAGCAACATACGAGGATATTTCAAGAACAAGTTACAAAGATTTGCGCAGGCTTACTGGCGGGATTTTCAAAGCTTCGCGATATTTGGCGACTGTACGTCGCGCAATTACCATGCCTTGTTCTCCCAGCATGTCTGCAATCTTGCTGTCAGAGAGTGGGATTTTCTGGTCTTCTGCTCCTATCAACTGCTTGATGAGTGCACGTATCGCGGTGGATGATGCTTCCCCCCCTGCTTCCGTCGCGACATGGCTACCGAAGAAATATTTCAACTCAAACATACCATGCGGGGTCAGCATGTATTTTTGCGTCGTTACACGAGAAATAGTGCTCTCGTGTAAACCCAGTGTATCAGCAATTTCGCGCAACACAAGTGGTCGCATTGCAACGGCACCGTGCGTGAAAAAATTACGTTGTCTTTCAACTATCGCTTGTGAAACCCGTAAAATCGTATCAAAGCGTTGCCGCATATTTTTGATTAGCCAGCGCGCCTCTTGCAATTGGGAACCTAGCGTACCGTCACCACGATTTTGCTTCATGATGCTGGCATACATACTATTAACACGTAGCTTTGGCATCACATCTTGGTTGAGTAATACTTGCCAGCCGTTCACTGTCTTTCTGACGATCACATCCGGCACGACATAATCCGAAGCGGCCGCGGCAAATTCAGCACCCGGTTTGGGATTACATTGACGAATAACCACTTGCGCTTCGCGTAAATCCTCGTCATCACAATTGAGAATTTTCTTCAACTTATTAAAATCTCTTTGAGCGAATAAAGTGATGTGGTTCTCAACAATTTTTTGCGCCAGCCGACGCGTCACAAAAGGAATTTTAGGGAAACGTTTAATCTGCAAGGCCAGACATTCGGATACATTTCTGGCACCGACACCGCTAGGGTCAAAGTTCTGCAACATGTTCAGCGCAAAGGATAATTCTTCTGGCTCAACACATAACTCCAACGGCAAGCTGGCATGAATTTCTTCCAGTGTTTCCATCAAATAGCCATTGGTATCCAAGGCATCAATCATCAGCTCAATCAGAGCCCGATCTCGCGGCTCACGGATGTTCAGCCGCATCTGCTCCAGCAAATGATCTCTGAGGCTGGTTTGCGCTGCCTCTAATTGCGGACGTCCGTCATCTTCTTCTGACGATTTGCTGCCTTGAGGAACATCATCAAAGCTCCACTCTTCTTCATTCGCGCTGGTACTATCGGCAGAGGCAGCGACTTCGCTAAGGTCGGCATTTTCAGAACTGGCACTTGCTGTAGCAGCATCGCCATTCTTTTCTGGCGCGGCGAATTCAGTTTCAGAATTATTCATAGTCGCACTGATGGCGCCGTCGGCAAGCAAGCGCACTGCATTATCCATAGGATCATCTACCCGCTCCAACATGGGATTGTCGGAAAGTAGATTTTCTAACTCTTGATGTAGCTCCAGCGTGGACAATTGCAGCAAACGGATAGATTGCTGCAATTGCGGCGTTAACGCCAAATGCTGTGACGTGCGCAGTTGCAGGCTTTGCTTCATCATCATATGGCTTCCCGCTACATGCGGAAATGCTCTCCCAAATAAACTCTGCGGACGGACTCATTATTGATGATGTCGTCGGGCTTACCTGCGGCAAGCACTGCACCTTGATTGATGATGTAAGCGTGATCACAAATACCCAAGGTTTCGCGCACATTGTGATCGGTAATCAGTACCCCTATCCCTCTATCTTTCAGGAAGCCCACAATACGCTGAATTTCAATCACGGCGATTGGATCAACGCCCGCAAAAGGCTCATCCAGTAAGACAAAACGAGGACTAGTTGCCAGCGCCCGGGCAATCTCTACCCTGCGACGCTCACCGCCGGACAATGACAGAGCCTGATTCTCTCGAATACCCTCAATCTGCAATTCAGCAAGTAAGGTGTCTAATTGTTGCTCAATGGCAGCCTTAGTCAGAAATTTACCTTCTGGATTTTTTTGCAATTCAAGTACGGCGCGGATATTGTCCTCTACCGATAACTTACGAAACACTGAGGCTTCTTGCGGCAAATAGGACAAACCCAACTTGGCTCTTTTATGTATCGGCAGGCGTGAAATATCTACGCCATCAATATTAATTTCACCGCCATCCGAGGTGACCAAACCAACAATCATATAAAACGATGTCGTCTTACCTGCGCCGTTAGGACCCAGCAAACCAACGACTTCACCGCTCTTCACATCCAATGACACATCGCTTACCACCTGGCGTGCGCCATAACGTTTTTGTAAACCTTTAATCGACAATGTACTCATCTTGTTATTTGACTTTTTTGTCAGATTTTGGCGCGATGAACAAGGTAGTCCGGCCAGAGCCAGGCACCGTTGTACCGGAACTATTATTCTCAGCGACAAAAAGATCGTTCAGGCTGTCGTAAGACAAATATTCACCCTTTTGTTCTTGAGTGACTACAGTCCCGTCGAGATATTTCACATCGGCTTTAGAAATAAATTTCGTAATCTCGGTTTTGTCATCATACTCAACCCTGTCAGCAACGCCCTCGACCCATAAATCAGCGCCGCCATCTCTTTTTTGGCGGAAAAACACCTGCACTCCCGGTGCTGAAAAAAGCACATAACTAGTACTGGTTGCCGTCTCAGTCATTACGGCACGAGCCGCTTTTACTATTAATGTCCCACGGATAATGATCACATCACCGGTCAACGTAGTTACATTCGTTTTACCGTTACGATCAGATCGGTCTGAGGTGATTGCTGTCATCTTTTGGCTATCTGCTTTCTCAGCAAACGCAGGGGAATGAGTCAACGACAGACTTGCAATTATCAATGCAAATGATATCGATGCTTGATGTTTGTATTTACGTTGATGTTTAAAAAATGTCATGAATATATCCTCATACTGTTACTTGAATTTGGCAACTGATCTACTGTTTTTTAGGCTGGATCTGAATTTGAACTTTACTTAGCAGATTTACTTCCTGAGTTTCATTATTGGCGAACATTCCGATCGCATGCGTTTCCGTATTTTGTGAAAAAAGACTCACTGCCTTGTCAGTTTTCATAATATTCAGATCAGGTAAAAGTAATAAATAGTCGGACTGCAACTCCATGTATTTTGTCGTTGGGCTCTCGGGTCTGGTTACCTTGGCGTGCCCAAATAAGTGAATTTCATCACTATCTCGCGGTGCTATTTTGACGGCTGTCTGCGCATTTTTTTGTTCGATTACCGCTTTGTCAGCTTGCATAAATAAAGGAGTTTTATTTTCGTCGAAGCTATTAATACGCGGCTGTGATATTTCAAAATTATCATAACGCGGACGATGAATTAAGCGATCACCCGAAATACGATAGTTCATTTTCCCCTTGTTTGGCAGCCGAATAAAATTGAAATTTTCAACATAATAATCAGGCTCAATTCTGGTTTGAAGATTTGAGGTATTTTGTACATCATGTTTGCGCATGACTTCTAAAACCCAAAAACTACACAGTACGACAATACCAAGAATCACAATGGATAGCCAAATCCGGAACCGGTCTAAAGAAATAAAGGTTTTCATATTAAAAAAGGCACTAAAGCCTGGTCGTATTTACCTTGAGCCTGCAATATAAAATCACAGACTTCGCGGACTGCGCCGTTACCGCCAGTAGCCCGCGTCACATAATCAACGCGGGAACGTACTTCGGCATGTCCATTCGGCACGCTGACGGCAAAACCAACTCGCGTTAACACGGGTAAATCGATTACATCATCGCCAATAAAACCGCAATACTCTCTTGCGATATTCAGTTCCATACACAACTCTTCAAAAGCAGATCGTTTGTCATGTATGCCCTGGCGCAAATGAACAATCCCCAAATCGGAAGCACGGCGCCCCACAATCGGCGACTGACGTGCGCTGATAATCGCGGTCTGAATACCAGCTTGTTGCAGCAGTCTTATACCTTGACCATCCAGCACATTAAAGCTTTTCATCATTTCGCCCTCAGGGCCAAAATGCAGGCTGCCGTCAGTCAAAATACCGTCCACATCAAAAATCATTAATTGGACTTGGGCTGCCTTGGCAACTCTATTTACTTTCAAGCTCTTCGCTGTCGTTGTCGTTATCGTTGCCGTCATCAAATCACCTTAGCACGAGTCAGATCGTGAATATGTAAAGCACCAACCAACTTGCCTTGTCCATCTGTCACCAGCAACTGATTGATTCTGTGTGTTTCCATAATCTCCACCGCCTCTACCGCCAGTTGCTCTGCGCGAATACTACGCGGATTTTTGTGCATGACTTCGGCAATCACAATTTTAGTAAAATCCTGAACACTCTCCATCAAGCGACGTAAATCACCATCGGTAAAGACGCCAACGACGCGCTGCTCAAGGTCAACTACGGCCGTCATCGCCATGCCTTTTTTGGTGATTTCCATCAACGCAACGGTCAATTTAGTGTCAGGCGTCACTTGAGGAATATCATCGCCGCTGCGCATCACATCACGTACATGCGTCAGCAAGCGTCGACCAAGCGCGCCACCGGGATGGGACCGGGCGAAATCTTCTTCACGGAAACCACGTGCGTCCAGCACCGCAACGGCAAGTGCATCGCCCAGCGCCAGTGTGACTGTTGTACTAGCCGTAGGTGCAAGGTTAAGCGGGCAAGCTTCTTTATCGACATGTACATTTAAATGTACATCTGCCAGTTTGGCCAGACCAGACGTTGGATTACCAGTAAGGGTAATCAATTTGACGCCTAAACGTTTAATGATAGGCGCAATCGCCATCAATTCCGACGCTTCACCTGAATAAGAGATGCCGATAAACACATCTTGCGGCGTTACCATGCCCAAGTCGCCATGCGCAGCTTCTGCCGCATGAACGAACAAAGCAGGCGTTCCGGTCGAGGCGAAAGTTGCGGCAATCTTGCGGGCGATATGGCCAGACTTGCCAATCCCAGAAGCGACGACCCGTCCCTGGCAATGCAACAGCAGATCGGTAGCCTGGGCGAATGCCGCGTAATCGTCAGAAAGCCGAGATTGCAGAACCTTAATGGCGTCTGCTTCTATTTGCAAAGTTTCACACGCTAGGCGCAGCGCACGACGCGCAAAGGCATCGCCAGAAGGAGCCGCTGGCGGGGTTTGTGATGGAATAAGGTTAAAAGTGCTCATCCCCAGAGTATAAACGAATTTGACTAAGCAAAAACTCTGCCAGTTACCATATGTTACCTATATCTAGCCAATACTTGCTTTTTGAATATTTAAATAAATTTTTATTATGAAGATAAAGGATAGTGATAACAGCAAAAGAAACCGACAAATTTTTATATTTGCGATCACCGCCACTAGGCACATACTTAATGAGTATTAATAATAGGACTTATGCAAAAAACAAAACCCCTTACGATAGAGGCACAGAGGAAGAACAAACAAAGGCAGGATTTCGCTGTTCTCCTGATTTTCTCTGTGCCTCTGTGTCTCTGTGGTGAGAGGTCTTGATGTTTTATGTTAGGCCATCTGATCCATGTGAATGGCAGCAAGTAACTTTCGGTTTTTACGTAAATCCTGAATAAATAAGAATTGATCGTTTTGATTTATCGTTTTGATTTAAAAAAAGATTAAGCAATAATGGTCGCATGACCGCACTTGACACCACCCTCCTCTTACTCGCCGCCTCCGTTCTGGGTGTCGTCGCTTTCCGTATGCTGCAATTGCCTCCGATGCTGGGTTATCTAGTGGTCGGTATCTTGATCGGCCCATTTGGTCTGGGGCTGGCAGAAGATAGTGCGGCCACGCATGAGCTGGCCGAATTTGGCGTCGTGTTTTTAATGTTTTCTATTGGGCTGGAGTTTTCGCGATCAAAACTGATGTCGATGCGCAGAACTGTGTTCGGGCTGGGTCTGGCACAAGTGCTGGTCACTATTGTCAGCAGCATGGGGATTGGTTTAGCCGCATCTTACTGGCTGCCCCAACATTTTAATATCAGTTGGGAAGCTGCCTTCGCGCTAGGCGGTGCACTGGCCATGTCGTCTACTGCCATCGTTTCTAAAATGCTGACCGAAAAACTGGAGCTGGAAAGCCCGCACGGCCGACAAATTATCAGCATTTTATTGTTTCAGGATCTGGCATTTGTCCCTTTACTGATCCTGGTACCGGCGCTGGCATCGCATTCCAGCAATTTGATTGAAGCTCTCGCATGGGCCAGCGGGAAAGCCGCTCTGGTCTTGTTTCTGCTGTTATTTGTTGGACAAAAATTAGTACGCGGCTGGTTTAGCATCGTTGTCAAACGCCGCTCGCAAGAACTCTTCATGCTTAATCTGTTGTTGATCACGCTAGGTGCAGCATGGCTGACTGAGCACGCGGGTTTATCCATGGCGCTGGGTGCCTTTGTCGCTGGCATGCTGATCTCAGAGACTGAATACAAGCATCAGGTGGAAGAAGACATCAAATCCTTCCGCGATGTCTTGCTAGGTTTATTTTTTATCACCATCGGCATGCTATTGAATTTACGCCTGGTGTTTGAGCATCCCTTACTCGTGTTGATCTTGCTGCTGGGACCGGTATTGCTCAAATTTTTACTGATTACCGGTCTTGCCAAACTATTTGGCAGCACAGGCAGCGTCGCGTTGCGTACCGGTTTGGGATTGGCACAAGCGGGGGAATTTGGCTTTGTCTTATTAAATCAGGCTGGCGGTTTGCAACTGCTTGATCCGCTGTTATTGCAATTAATACTGGCGTCAATGGTGTTGTCGATGCTGGCATCGCCTTTTATTCTGGCCAAATCTGACGCCATCGTGATGAAGTTGTCCGCTAACGAATGGATGATGCAATCGCTGGCACTGACCCAAATCGCTGCCCGCACCATGAGCACCAAGCGGCATGTCATCGTGGCTGGTTTTGGTCGTAGCGGGCAAAGTCTGGCACGCGTGTTGACCGAGGAAAATATTGACTACTACGCACTCGATCTGGACCCAGATCGCATCCGCGAAGCTCAGACTGCCGGTGCCAATGTATCGTATGGCGACGCAGCTCGGCGCGAAAGTCTGATCGCCGCCGGCATCAAACGCGCCGCCTCGTTGGTGATTACCTACAAAGATACTCAATCCGCATTAAAAATCTTGCATCTGGTGCAAGAACTCAATCCCAGCCTGCCAGTGATTGTGCGTAGTCATGACGATAGCGACATCAATAAATTACGCGAGGCCGGTGCAACCGAGGTCGTGCCAGAACTGATGGAAGGCAGCCTGATGCTCGCCTCGCATGCCCTGGTACAGCTTGGTGTGCCGCTGCGCCGTGTAGTACATCGGGTGCAGGCTGCGCGTGAAGAACGTTATGAATCTTTGCGCGGTTATTTCCACGGTGCCAGTGACGCTGCTGACGGACCAGAAAACATGCAAATTCGTTTGCACACGATTGTTCTGGGTGAGCACGCCAATGCCGTCGGTAACACCTTAGATAAATTAGATCTGGAGAATCTGGATGTAGATGTCACAACGGTGCGCCGTGGCAAGACGCGACTAGAACAAGATCAAGGGAAAAATAGGGGCATCATTTTGCTGGCAGGTGATGTCATCGTGGTACGCGGTACGGCAGAAGCTGTCGCTAGAGCAGAGCAACGGCTGTTAAAATAGCGGGCATTTTTATGTTTGCTCTATCAATTGCTACTTCGGCAATTTGCATCATTCAACCCATTTAAGAAGGCAAGCTGTGATGTTCAATCCATCCGACTATATTAAAGAACATATCCGCACTGTGGAAAACTGGCCACAGCAAGGCGTTATGTTTCGTGACATCACCCCTTTGCTACAAAATCCCAAAGTATTCAGGGTGCTGATCGACATGTTTGTACATCGCTATATGGATGAAAAACTCGATGTCGTCGCTGGTCTGGATGCCCGTGGTTTTATCATCGGATCGGTGCTGGCTTATGAACTCAATCTGGGTTTTGTGCCCATCCGCAAAAAAGGCAAACTGCCCTTCCACACGGTATCCGAGCAATATGAATTGGAATATGGCAGTGCCACGGTAGAACTGCACTCTGACGCCTGCAAACCTGGTGACCGCGTCGTGCTGATTGACGATCTGATCGCCACTGGCGGCACTATGATGGCGGGTAAAAAACTATTGGAACGTCTAGGCGCAGAAGTCGTCGAAGGTGCGGTGATTGTCGATTTGCCAGAACTGGGCGGATCAAAACTGATTCAGGCTAGCGGCATGCCTTTGTATACCGTTTGTAATTTTGATGGTCATTAAGCAAATCAGGAAAATGCCGGGTTGCTATTGTTGTAATCAACAACGCTGAGCAAACCGTCAACACAAAAAAAGAGCCAATTAATTTGGCTTTTTTTACATTTAAAACACATTGCCCAGTTAGATCAAATAATATACTGCACCATGTATTTTTAAGTTGTCCAGAGAATTGCTGGACAATAGGCTATATTTTAAAAAATTAATGGGGAGTATATGAATTCCTTCTGCATTACCTGCCTTGTCAGCTAGCCCAAAACAAGCCCAGCCAACACCTGCTAAAACGCATCAGACATCGGCTTGCCGTACATGCGCGGGAATCCGCGGATGAATAATCCGGAACCATAAAGGCGGACAAAACGCCAGCACCACCATCGCCCCATAACCGCCCGGTAATTGCGGCGCCTCTTCAAAATGGCGCAACTCCTGGTAGCGTCGAGATGCGTAGGCATGATGATCAGAATGCCGCGCCAGATTCATCAAAAACCAGTTCATCAAACGATAGCTGGAATTCCATGAATGCTCTGGACGAACACGCTCATAACCGTTTTCAGTGCGTTGCCGGGTCAAGCCGTAATGCTCGACGTAATTGATCGCCTCCAGCTCACAAAACGCCACGACAGCCTGACCGACAAAAAAACACACACCAGCCCAACCAAAGAGTAAAAACGCTGCCGCAGCAAACACAGTAGATACCGCAGACCAAAGCAATACCTCATTGCGCCAGGCGGACAGTCCACGTTTTTGAAGACGATTTTTTTCGAGTCGCCAGGCATTCAGAGTGTTGTGCCAGACCGCTTGTGGAATAAAGCCATACACCGTTTGCCATAACTTGGCGGACGACGCGTCCTTAGGGGTAGATACGTTCACATGATGTCCATACACGTGCTCAATTTTAAATCCGCCATAACAGACGGAAGACAACAAGATGCCACCAACCCACTGCTCTAAGCGCGTTGGTTTATGGATCAACTCATGCGCCACGGTGATCGCCAAAATCCCCGATACGGCACCGACTGAAAAGATCCAGCCCAGCTTGCCGATCCAATTAAAATCCGTCGTCGTGAACACATGCAAACCCCACCACAGCGACAATAATTGCACCGGCAATGCAGCCAGCGCAATCCACCGATACAGAGCTATATGGCGCACGTTCTCCTCAGGCTGTGAGGTATCTTGACCAACCACGTAATCGATCAGACTCAAAACCCCATACATCACAAAAAAAGGCCAGAACGCAAATAGATTCGGCATCTCCAGAGCACGACCAAATCGCCAGGCATCAAACAAAGACATCGGCACCAACAGGATCAAAAAAAAGCGCAGCGGCCAGATCCAACGCGCAATGAGCGAGGGAGATTGAGCAGGTAAAGATGGCTGTTGGGTCGTCATAGCAAAAACTTTCAGTCGTCGATCAATTAAAACAATATAGCAGGTCAATTAGATTGTTGATGTTGCGATGCATCACGCATGAATAGAATGAATCAGAGGCAAAAATCCAGTGTCTTTGGATTAATACCCATCGAAATATATTCCCTCAACGCCTACTGCGCCAAAACACAATTCTGAATAACCCCGACCTAGACTAGAAACTGATCACCAAGCTTATCGACAATTATTTTTCTTAAAATTGTGACATCAGCACCGTCAAACTGACCCGCAACTGGCAGCGCAAAGTACAGACGTGGCATTCCAAGTGCGCTATACTTCAGCCAATCCGAGGAGCGTTGCGACGAAATCTTGCTATTTCGCCAGGCTTGGATGTTCAACACTGCAACTGCGCTCACGTTACTTTTTTCACTTAGAAAGGAGGGCGTGATGAACGCCACCACCATGACTACCGCAGCCGCCACACCTGTTTCAAACTCAGCAGCAAAATCCACTCAAGACTTTTTCGTCGCCGATATCAGCTTAGCTAGCTGGGGTCGCAAAGAAATCCAGATCGCAGAAACAGAAATGCCAGGTCTGATGGCAATTCGTGAAGAATTCGCTGCCAGCCAGCCATTAAAAGGTGCGCGCATTACTGGCTCCCTGCACATGACAATCCAGACTGCGGTACTGATCGAAACGCTGAATGCACTCGGCGCCCAAGTACGCTGGGCTTCCTGCAATATTTACTCCACTCAAGATCATGCTGCTGCGGCAATCGCTGCGGGCGGCACGCCGGTATTCGCATTTAAAGGCGAAAATCTGGATGAATACTGGGATTTCACACACCGTATTTTTGACTGGACCGACGGTGGTTATTCCAACATGATTTTGGATGACGGCGGCGACGCAACATTGTTGCTACACCTCGGTACACGTGCAGAGAAAGATATTTCTGTTCTGTCAAACCCGGGGTCAGAAGAAGAAATCTGCCTCTTCAATGCCATCAAATCCAGGCTTGCAACTAATGCTACCTGGTACTCCAAACGTCTGGCAGCCATCAAAGGCGTGACAGAAGAAACGACCACTGGTGTGCACCGTTTGTACCAGATGCACAAAGAAGGCAAACTCGCTTTCCCAGCGATCAACGTCAATGATTCAGTCACTAAATCCAAGTTCGACAATTTGTACGGTTGCCGTGAATCTTTAGTCGATGGCATCAAGCGCGCAACTGACGTCATGATCGCCGGTAAAGTAGCCGTGATCGCTGGCTATGGTGACGTGGGCAAAGGTTCGGCACAAGCAATGCGTGCACTATCTGCACAAGTCTGGGTGACGGAAATCGATCCTATCTGCGCATTGCAAGCAGCGATGGAAGGCTATCGTGTTGTGACCATGGAATATGCGGCGGAACACGGTGATATTTTCGTGACGACGACCGGTAATTACCACGTCATCAGCCATGCTCACATGCTGAAGATGAAAGATCAGGCAATTGTTTGCAACATAGGCCACTTCGACAATGAAATCGACGTCGCCGCACTCAAGCAATACACCTGGGAAAACATTAAGCCACAAGTCGATCACGTGATCTTCCCTAGCGGTCGTCGCATTATCTTGCTGGCCGAAGGTCGTCTGGTCAATCTGGGTTGCGGCACTGGTCATCCATCGTATGTGATGAGTTCTTCTTTTGCGAATCAAACCATCGCACAAATCGAACTGTTCTTAAACAATGACAAGTATCCGGTTGGCGTCTACACATTGCCAAAACATCTGGATGAAAAAGTCGCTCGCCTGCAATTGAAAAAACTTAATGCGCAGTTGAGTGAGCTGACAGATGAGCAAGCAGCATATATCGGCGTCAGCAAAAATGGCCCTTACAAGCCAGAGCAATATCGTTATTAATAAGAAGATTTAGTAGAATGCAATAGCCCGTCACCAGTTTGTTGGGGAGGGGCTATTTTTAATACTACTTCTGTTTTTCAATTCGCCATCACACTGGAGAACCCATGCGCCTGCTAGCCACCTGGATCATCAACGGCCTCGCCTTACTTGCCCTACCCTACCTTATGCACTCGGTGTCGATTGACAGCTTTGTTACCGCACTGATTGTTGCCTTGGTATTGGGTTTTGTGAACGCCATCATCCGCCCTATTCTGCTGATTTTGACACTGCCAGTCACTGTGCTGACGCTTGGCCTATTCATCTTCATCATCAATGGTCTGATGTTTTGGGGTGTCGCCAATTTAGTTGATGGTTTCCATGTCGCTGGTTTCTGGTCAGCTGTGGGTGGCGCATTGTTATATAGCGTGATCTCTTGGACGCTCTCCACCTTACTGTTTAAAAAATAATGTCCGAGCACAATTTCAGTATCGAATTTTTCCCGCCTAAAACAGCGGAAGGCGCAGAAAAATTGCGTGTTACACGTGCCAAACTGGCAGAGTTGCAACCTAAATATTTCTCAGTCACCTTTGGCGCTGGCGGTACCACGCAACAAGGTACGCTGGATACGGTGATCGATATCCGCAAAGAAGGTTATGCCGCAGCACCACATCTGTCTTGCGTCGGCGGCACCCGCGATTCTATTCGCGATATTCTCAAACAATATCAGGCCAATGACATCCATCGTCTGGTCGCCTTACGTGGCGATTTACCCAGCGGTTATGGTGCAGCAGGTGAGTTCCGTTATGCCAATGAGTTGGTGGAATTTATTCGTGCAGAAACCGGTGACTGGTTTCATATCGAAGTTGCCGCTTATCCAGAAATGCACCCTCAAGCACGCTCGCCACAAGATGATTTACAAAGCTTTGTGCGCAAGATCAACGCGGGGGCAAACGCGGCGATCACTCAGTATTTTTATAATGCCGATGCCTATTTTCAGTTTGTAGAACTGGCACAAAAAGCGGGCGTTACCGCACCGATCGTGGCTGGCATTATGCCCATCACGAACAGCAGCCAGCTGATGCGCTTCTCAGAAATGTGCGGCGCAGAAATCCCACGCTGGGTGCGCTTAAAACTAGCCAGCTTCGGCGATGACACGGCCTCCATTAAAGCCTTTGGTCTGGACGTGGTAACGCACTTGTGCGAACGCTTGCTGGCAGGCGGTGCCCCTGGCTTGCATTTTTATTCGCTGAATCAGGCGGCGGCGACGACTGCGATTTGGCAGCGCTTGGTTTAAGCGGGGTTTTCTAAATGGTCTAAAGACGCTGGCACGCCAATAATCTTTATTCAGTGGATGCAATTAAACGCTGCATAAATTGTTCGCATTGCGCTAATTGGTCCAGTTCTACATACTCATTCGGAGTGTGAGCCTGCTCAATACTTCCAGGGCCACAAATCACAGTTGGAATACCCGCTTGTTGAAATAGGCCGGCCTCTGTTCCATACGACACAGCACCGTTTGGTGCGTTGCCTGCCAGGCGTGCTGCTAGCTGCACAATCGCATCAGACTCTTGCATTTGCAAACCAGGTGCCGATGCCAGCCATTCAAAATCAATCCGGGCTAGCGGCTCTACTGCTAACATTTGCGGTAACAAACCTGCCGCATAGTCTTGGATTTCTTGATACAAGTTTTCCGCTTTCATCTCTGGCAAGGTGCGTGCTTCAAATTGAAATTCGCAATCGCGCGGCACGATATTGGTTGCTAGGCCACCGCGCATCAATCCGGTTTGTAAGGTGCTGTAGGGAACTGTATAGGCATTATCGCGTTGCTCTTGTTTTGCTAAACGATCAGCGATATCACGGATATAGACGACAATTTTTGCCGCATATTCAATCGCATTAACACCTTGCGTGGTGTAGCTGGAATGTGCTTCGCGTCCACGTACGCAACAACGAAACCGATGAGTACCTTTGTGAGCGATGATGGGCTGCATTAACGTGGGTTCACCAACGATGCATGAGGCTGGCTTAAGACCGATCTCCTCCAGATCACGGATCAGGCTGCGCACACCCAGACATCCGACTTCTTCATCATAGGACAAGGCAAGATGCAAGGCAGTATCTTTGTCCGCTGCGAGGTAGTGTGGCACTGCTAATAGCGCCGCCGCAATATAGCCCTTCATATCCGCGGATCCCCGCGCGTAAACCCGACCATCTTTAATCGTGGTGACAAAGGGATCGCTATGCCAGTCTTGCCCCTCTACAGGCACCACATCGGTATGACCAGACAAGATAATGCCGGGCTTTTTTCCCTCACCGATCGTTGCGAATAAATTGGCTTTTTTGCCAGTGCTGTCATAAGTTAAACGTGACTCCACACCGTAGTTTGCAAGATAGTCCTTGACCCAGAAGATGAGCTCAAGATTTGAATCTTTCGACATTGTTTTGAAAGAAACCAGCTGCCCTAATACATCGAGCAAATTGGAAGAGGCTGTTAAGGTGGTTGTCATAAGATTTTCTCTGCGGCGGTATGATTTTGGGCTTTAGTATTAGTGTCAGATTCTTATCTGTTGAGGACTTACGCAAAATTGTCCCAGTAAGACACTGCAACGCAGCTGAGGCGGTTTTGCATATCTCCTGTCTCAATTGTATTTTATACAGGAAAAATATCTTCCTTAGTACCCAAACGTTTACCGGGATTTTTTTGCTCTAAAGCGAGCAATGCGGCTGAATGATCGGCACCGGGCAAGCTGCCCAAAATACTGCGATATATTTCAGCAATCAGTTCTGTCACGGGCAATTCAAGCTCAGCAAGTTGCGCGGCCTTTCGGATATTTTCCATATCTTTTGCCTGACTTTTTACTTGCCCGCCGGGTAGAAAATTACGCTCCAACATACGTTGTCCATGTACCTCTAAAATCCGGCTCTCAGCAAAACCGCCCCGCAATGCATTGCGTACCGCAGCAGGATCGGCTCCGCCAGCTTGTGCTAACAATAATGCCTCTGCAACGATGCTAATGGTGCCGCCAACAATTAACTGATTACAAAGTTTAGCTAACTGCCCGGTACCCGGCGGGCCAACACGAGTAGGCTTCCCCATCACGCTAAGAATAGCCCGAACACGAGCGTAATCAGCCTCATTCGCACCAGCCATAATCGCCAAAGAACCCGCTTCTGCACCGATCACCCCACCGGAGACTGGTGCATCTATAAAGCCTAACTTTTTATCACGTAGTACTTGATCGAATTGCTGTGCCTCTGCTTGTTGGGTAGAACTCATATCTATCCAAATTTCATCACCACACAATGCAGGCAAAGTCTGTTGGATCATATCCGCGACGATATTCCCTCTTTCCAGCATGCTGATAACGATATTAGCTTTATGACAGCCATTGATGGCGGCCAATGGCGTCTCAGCGATATCGGCCCCTAGCGCACCTAAGGCGCTACATTTGCTGCTGGTGCGATTCCAGACAGTCAATGGATATTCTGCTTGTATAAGGCGTGTGGCCATCGGCTTTCCCATCAAACCGATCCCTAAGAATGCAATACGAGGTTTTGTCATATGAATTGTTGGTTGACCTATGATTTGAGAATGCGAATGAGCCTAAACGCCGAATCTCTTTATACTGCAATATTGGATAAGCTTGCTAAGGTCTGTTATTACTCAAGCCGGGAGTGCGAATAAGTGATAACAGACCCTAATTGGTACAATAGCAAAAATTCTCTTTTTTTATTATTTAATAAGGCATGGTTTTATGAAATCATCTGCAAAAAATTCGCTGTTATGCGCCTTGGTCATTTTATCAACCCAAACGCTGGCACATGCCGTGGATTCGGCGTCATTAGAATTCGCAACAGGAAATAAAACAAAAATGGTACGCGGCGGTGCTCAATGGAACTGGGATCAGCAATGGTTTAAATCTAACGGCACCAATCTCAGTGGTTATTGGGATGCGACCCTAGCTGACTGGCAAGAAAATAATTATCAGGGACATGGCGTAAAACAAAGTCTGATTGATGCTGGCATAACACCTGTTTTCCGTCTGCAAAACGATAGTAAAAAAGGACTTTATGGAGAAGCCGGTATCGGCTTACATATGTTGTCGGAGATATATGACAATAATGGCCGGACATTTTCGACGAATTTCCAATTTGGCGACCACATTGGCGTAGGTTACGTACTCACCAATGGTTGGGACATTGCTTTTAAGATTCAACATTATTCAAACGGTGGCGTAAAACATCCAAACCCCGGCGTCAACTTCGCAGTAGTCAAAGCCGGCTACGCATTTTAAGCTGATAGACAATACGGCAAAATAGCCAGTCTGGTAGGACTTACACAAACCGCACCAGCTTCGATGCTGCACCTTGGCGGGACAATTTTGCGTAAGTCCTATTCATTCTATTGATTACTTCATTAGCAACTTGCATGAATTAATTACCACTCACCCCAGCTGCGACCGATACCTACTATGTCTGACGAAATAAACCAAGATAGTGACACTAAAACCCAAGAGCCACGGCTGTGGCGTGATAAGGGCTGGACTGCGCGCGTAATCAAGAACGACGATGATGAAGGTTGGGCGGTGGCGATGATCAAGGATGGTGAGCCAGAGCCTGCGCTCGTCGGTCCATGGACCATGGGACGCGATAAAAAAAATCCTAAGCCGCTAGATGCGAACGCATTTGGGACGTTGGTAAAAACCGCATCCGAAGTCATTCGCCGTCACGAGCAACAATTGCATGCCATTTTGCACAAGAGTCTGATGGTCAGCACCGACACGGCTGACTTTAAAATTAGTCTGGATATCGTGCCGGATGACGACGATCCCTATGCGATGCTCAGCGCACATGATGCGGATAACACGGAACTTGCCAAAGTGCGGGTTGCGCCGACATTTAAGCTAACGAAAGCCAGCGCAACAACCTGGATAGAAAACGAATTTCGTAAGCCTGATTAATCAGACGCTCAGCTTGAGTCTGAGGGCGCTATTAATCAACTGCATAATCAACTACCTAGCAACTACCTAGCAACTACCTAGCAACTGCCCAAGTAATTGCCTAAGCAGCTACCATATCCGCTAAACGAAAACCACCGATACGAATGATCTGCTCCAGACATTCTTGCATTTCGGTGGTCTGATCTGAGGCTAAGCGACGCGTAAAATGCGCGATGATACTTTGCCGGTCATGTCCCCGCACTGCGATCACAAACGGGAAACCAAATTTTTCGTTGTACGCGCTATTCAATGTTTGCAGCTGGTCAAATTCTTCAGCACTGCATTGATTTAAGCCCGCGCCGCTTTGTTCCCGGGTTGATTCTGCTGACAGTTCTCCGCGCACTGCCGCTTTGCCAGCCAGCTCTGGATGGGCGCGTATCAAGGCTAATTGCATATCGAACTCCGCGCTGCGTACCGCGTCTGCCATCGCGCTGTGCAAATCATTGAGTGAGGCAAACGGACGATGTGGCTCTGCCCGCTCTGCCACCCAGGGCGAGTGCTCAAAAATGCCGCCGAGCAGCCGGATAAATTCAGCACGGTCCATGTGGTTTAGTTCTGCGAGTGAGATTGTTGTGGGCATGATGATCGTAATATTTACGTTTATTTCTAATTTATTTCTGATTTATTTCTGATACGGATGCTGTGCCATCCAATGCTGGGCGATATCAATGCGGCGGCAAATCCACACCTTGTCATGCATCTGCACATAATCTAAAAATCGCTGTAAGGCGCGGAAGCGTCCGGGACGACCAAGCAAGCGGCAGTGCATCCCGATCGACAGCATCTTTGGTGCATTGAGGCCGTAAGGATCGCCTTCGGCATAGAGCACATTAAAGCTATCTTTTAGATATTGATAGAAATGATCGCTGGTGTTAAATCCTTGTGGCGTGGCGAAACGCATGTCATTACTGTCGAGGGTGTACGGCACGACCAAGTGTGGTTTGCTGCTGCCATCGGAGACGGTGACATCAGTCCAGAACGGTAAATCATCGCCGTAGTAATCCGAGTCATAGGCAAAGCCACCATGCTCTACCACCAGCTTGCGCGTATTCGGGGAATCGCGTCCGGTGTACCAGCCCAGCGGCGCGCTGCCGGTCAGCGTGCGCATAATCTCGACCGCCTGTTGCATGTGCTCGCGCTCTTTAGCTTCTTCCATATGCTGATAATGAATCCAGCGCAAACCGTGGCAAGCAATCTCATGACCCAGCTCACCAAAAGCTTGAGTCACGTCAGGATGGCGTTGCAATGCCATCGCGATACCAAATACGGTGAGCGGCAGCTTACGTTGTTCGAACTCGCGCAAAATCCGCCAGACACCCGCGCGGGAACCGTATTCGTAAATCGATTCCATCGACATATGCCGCGCTTCATAGGCAGCAGCGCCAACGATTTCGGATAAAAATTGTTCCGAGGCAGGATCACCATGCAGTACACAATTTTCACCGCCCTCTTCATAATTCAGCACAAACTGGACAGCAATCCGCGCTTGTTGTGGCCATTGCGCATGAGGCACGTGACGGCCGTAGCCGATTAGATCACGTGGATAGGTACTTTCACTCATTTTTAATATACTCCCCATTATTTTTATAAAATATGCTCTATTGTCCAATGATTATTTGGACGATTAAAATATACCTACTGGGGTATATATCTAAGCAGAGCGAGATTTTCCTAAGGCAGCGCGCAGGTCAAAGCCTTTATCCGCTTTCTTTTGTGTCCGGCAAGCACACTGCTCCAGATGGTGTGCCATGGCGTGCAATGCGGTAGCGCGATCTTTTTGTTCCAGCGCCGAGATCACATTTAAATGTTCATCAAAGGAGCAGGGTTGTGCGCTGGCAGGTGCGCCGGACGCCTCCAGACTGGAGATCAAGAGTGTGGTTCGTGATACCAGCCGACGCAGCATATCGACCAACAACTGGTTACCACTCAGCTTCGCTAGTTCAATATGAAAATCCGCTGACAACCGGATCCAGAGTGAGCGATCGCCCTGCATGTAAGCGGCACGCTCACGCTCCACCATCTCGCGCAGCGCTGTTAATTGTGTGGCTTTGTCATGACTGGTCGATTGCACAATTTTTTCTAGCACCAGTTGCTCCAGACTCTGGCGTAATTCAAACATGTCTTGCGCCTCTTGCTCGCTGGGACTGGCGATAAACGCACCACGGTTAGGCTCCAGATCAACCAGACCATCGGCGGCTAACTGACTTAAAACTTTCCGCACGCCGTGGCGGGCGAGCTGATATATCTCGGCGAGCGATTGTTCTGCCAGTTTGGTCTTGGCAGGCAGACGGTGCTCCATAATGGCGTCGTAGATCTCGCGGTACATACGTTCTTCCGCTGGCTGATCCGTTGTGGCTGACTTGCCGTCTAGTGCGGCAAGCTTGAGAGTGTCGTTCATGGTTTTACTTAGGATCGGGATGATCGGTTCATTAAAATATAGATTGTCGACAATTACAAGCGATTTTTAATGACAAAAAGAGTTGGGTGCTGAATTTCAGTAATTCATCAACGACTCATCAGCATCCGCAATGACTGCGACGGCTGGGCGAAGTGATTAAAACCCAATTGCATCGCCAAAAGAACCAGCACAATCCGGCATTTATTTTAAAATCTGTTTGACAGCCAGAAATTACCTCCCTACTATTGTCTACAATATTGTATTTTTTTGTTGTCAATATTTTCAGGCGATCCGCATTTTTATTCTCTCTATTGACCGGCACCATCGATAATAAAGAGCAATAAAATCAGTCGCCATCCCGACACTTCGATAATAGAAGGTCGCTCATCAGTTTCAGCTCGTTTTCAGGCCAATTTTTAGCCCAGTTTTCAGGCCTGCTTCAACCAGCAAGAGCGCCCCCAAAGCTAGTGTTTTAATCGTGAAGGAATCAGGATGGGACACATCATGGGACGTATAACTACCCACGTACTAGACACCGCACATGGCAAACCCGGTCAGGGCGTTGCCGTTCAACTCTATCAAATCAAAGACGGGCAACGGCTGGTAGTTTGTTCCGTGCAGACCAATGCCGACGGTCGTTGCGATCAGCCTTTGCTGGAAAGTGATGCGCTCAACACCGGCGTGTATGAGATCGATTTTGATGTCGGCAGTTACTTCCAAAAAATGGGCGTCAACTTGCCAGAGCCTAGCTTCCTTGGCGTAGTGACATTGCGCTTTGGCGTCGCACATCCGCAGCAGCATTATCACGTTCCGCTGGTGGTGACGCCATGGAGTTATTCTACTTATCGCGGTAGTTGAGCCTAGGATTTGCGGCAACAATTTGAGGCAACGAATTGACATTGCATCGACTCGATTGAACTACCTCAATTTGTATATTTAGACTGAACTCACTCAAACCAAACGCCAATCACTAAGATTCAAACAAGGGAAGCTATAAAGCATGGAAGCATATTTATTAGAGTGGGCCAATCTGCTGCTACGCTGGCTGCATGTGATCGTCGCGATCGCGTGGATAGGCTCGTCGTTTTATTTTGTCTGGCTGGACAATAGTTTAAAACCGCCGGTGGATGAGCAATTAAAAAAACAAGGTGTCGGCGGCGAACTGTGGGCAGTGCACGGGGGCGGCTTTTATAACCCACAAAAATATACTGGCACACCACCCAAACTGGTCGACGATTTACATTGGTTTTATTGGGAGTCGTATAGCACTTGGTTGTCGGGTTTTAGCTTATTTTCTCTGCTGTATTTGTTCAACGCAAAAACCTATCTGATTGATCCGAGAGTTGCTGATCTGACGCCAACGATAGCGGTCGTATTGGCGCTCGGATTTTTGGTTTTGGGCTGGATCGTTTATGACTTACTGTGCAGGGCGTTGAATCAAAATAGTCGTCTATTATCGGCGCTGGTGGCGGCGTATGTGCTTGCTGCTTCATGGGGTGCCTGTCATTTATTTTCTGGCCGTGCTGCCTTCCTGATCATCGGTGCCATGATTGCCACGATCATGAGTGCGAATGTATTTTTTGTGATCATTCCCGGGCAGCGCAAAGTCATCGCCGCGATGCGCGCGGGCGAGCCGGTGAATCCAATCTACGGTCAGCGCGGCAAACAACGCAGCGTCCACAATACCTACTTCACCCTACCTGTCTTGTTTGCGATGTTGTCCAACCATTACAGCATGACCTATGCCAGCGAGCATAATTGGCTGGTGCTGGTATTGATCATGGCCGCAGCCGTGTTGATACGTCAGTTTTTTATTCTGCGGCATAAGGGCAATACCAACTATGTATTTCCTGTTGCAGCGATTGTCATCTTGGCGGCAGTCGCAGCATGGATTGCGCCAAAACCTGCTGCTTTGGTAGCTACACCCACAGCTTCGATTGGGACAACTGCAGAGCCTGCATCGAGTGTCAAAGTCGATACAGAGTTTGCACAGGTTCAGCAGATCATACAGTTACGCTGTATCCAATGCCATGCAGCCAAACCTAGTCTGATGGCGGTGGCGCCGAAAGGACTGATGCTGGATGATCCCGCGCAAATCAAAGGTAAAGCGCAACTGATTTATCAGCAAGTGGTGCAACAGAAGATTATGCCGATGGGGAACATCACTAATATCACCGATGCCGAGCGTGCAACGATTGCGCACTGGGTTGAAAACGGCGCGAAGTGACGACTACCATTATGCGATCAAACATTAGCCCTATTTATTAAAACTAGGACTTACGCAAAATTGTCCCAGCAAAGCGTAGCGACGAAGACAGTACTTTAGTATGGCGAGTCGCTGTAACGCAGCTGGGGCATTTTTGCGTAAGTCCGAAAAACACTTAAGAGAAGAGAAGCCCATGACCATCATTCAACTCGATGCAAATGCTCCCGACTTTACGCGCCGCTACCCCAATCTCGCTGATCCGCGTTTGGGTGCCGCTACCCTTGCTTGCAGTGACGATTTTTTTGCTGAAATGTCGCGCATGCTCAATCCCGATCCGGCAGTATTTATTGTCGGCAAATACGATACCAACGGCAAATGGATGGATGGTTGGGAGTCCCGTCGCAAGCGTGTCAGCGGTTATGACTGCTGCGTGCTTAAACTGGCACGCGCCGGCGTAATCAAGGGTGTGGATATCGACACCAGTCACTTTACTGGTAACTACCCGCCAGCAGCATCATTGGAAGCTGCGTATGTCGCCGACGGTGCGCCTGATGCGCAAACAGAGTGGCAAGAAATTCTGCCCTCGGTCAACTTGCAAGGCAATAGCCATCACTATCACGAGATTAAGACGACGCAAGCATTTACCCACCTGCGACTGAATATTTATCCCGACGGTGGCGTTGCCCGATTGCGTGTGTATGGACAACCACAAGCAAATTGGGACACAGCAGACCGCACAGAATTATTCGATCTGATTTCTGTTGAAAACGGTGGCTATGTCGTCGCTGCGGCCAATCAGCATTTTGGTCTGGCATCCAATATGTTAATGCCAGGACGTGGAGTTAATATGGGTGATGGCTGGGAAACCCGTCGTCGGCGCGAACCGGGGAACGACTGGTGCATCATCGCATTAGCACATCCGGGTATTGTAGAAAAAATTGAAGTCGATACCTGCTATTTCAAGGGGAATTTCCCTGATGCCTGCTCAATTCAGGCAGCGCATGTGATTGGTGGTACGGATACTTCTCTGGTTACACAAGCGATGTTCTGGCCGATACTATTAAGCGAACAAAAACTGCAAATGGATCATCAGCATTATTATGCCGACCAGATCAAGTCGCTAGGACCTATTACGCATATCCGGTTTAATATTGTGCCGGACGGCGGTGTGTCGCGGTTGCGTTTGTGGAGTCGCCTGCCGTAATTATCGTCATATTTTTTTCTGAATTTTTTTCGTTCGATTTTTACTTTTTTTTGTTAGAACCCTATGCCAGCACTTCTCATCGAACCTCTCAACCGCGACAGCTTTGCCGCTTTTGGCGATGTGATTATGCTGGAGGGCGCGCGACACTATCCCATCAATCAGGGTACGACTGAACGTTACCATGCACTGACCAGTGCGGATACGGCAGATCAGGGCGGGCAAACGATCATTAGTCTGTTCCGTGGTCAGCCGCGCGCGTTGCCGATGGAAATCACGATCATGGAACGTCATCCTCTCGGTAGTCAGGCGTTTATTCCCGTGACACAAAATACAGGGGATGAATATCTGGTCGTCGTTGCGCCTGCCGGTGATTTCAAAGTAGAGCACTTACGGGCATTTTTGGGTCGCGGATTTCAGGGTGTCAATTATGTTAAAGGCGTCTGGCATCATCCGTTGATCACACTACATCAAGTCAGCGATTTTGTTGTAATGGACAGAATAGGCCAAGGACACAATTGCGACGAACTGTTTTTGCAAACAGATCTCTGGCTGACAGATGACAGCCTTGAGCAGGCGCGAAAGTCGTCAACGTGAACATGATAGTGACCGCAATAGTGACCGCAGCTCCGCAAGCTTTTCTTCTATGCGCCTGACACTCAGACAGCTACAAATTTTTCTGGCGATTGCACAATCCGGCACCACTACGGCTGCTGCCGAGACGGTGAGTTTGTCGCAGTCGGCCACCAGCGCTGCCCTCAATGAGCTCGAAAGCAGCTTGGCTACCAGTTTGTTTGACCGTGTTGGCAAACGCTTGGTGTTAAATGACAATGGCCGCCTCTTGTTACCGCAAGCCAGCCAGATACTCGATGCCGCCAACACCATAGAGCAACAATTTCTGGATCAGAACGCGACGTCCGGCGCGGGTCTTCGCATCGGTGCCAGCACGACCATTGGCATCTATCTGCTGCCTGCGATCATGGCCGCACTGAACACCATGAGCAACAAGAGCCAGACGACTTCCGGCGCGCATCATCCCAATGTCACCATCGCCAACACCGGCGACATCGCGCTGGCGGTCAGCAATTTTGAAGTGGATATTGGGTTGATTGAAGGCCCTTGCCATCAGGCCGATCTGACAGTGGAGCCGTGGATCAGCGATGAGCTGATTATCGTCTGCGCCCCTCATGATCCCATCCTGGCTGGCAGACCGGGCGACAAGGTTCCGCTTAAAGCGCTGCGTAGCGCTCATTGGCTCTTGCGCGAAGCCGGTTCTGGTACGCGTGAAGCCGTCGAACATGCGCTGTTGCCACACCTCCATCACTTACAACCTGCTGGGGAATTTGGCAATTCAGAAGCCATCAAATACGCAGCGGCAGAAGGTCTGGGGGTCGCCTGCCTGTCGCGCCGCGTGGTCGCGGATTTGCTCAGTATCGGTCGCTTGGTGGAGATGAAGACCAGCATCCCCAAGTTAGAACGGCGCTTTTATTTAATCCGCCATCAGAATAAAATGCTATCTGCACGTCTGGCTTATTTTCTAGATTTTTGCCGTCACTGGACGGCTTGAATATGTCTTAAAGTGGCGTAATGTCCACTATGTAGATCGCGTTCCATCCGCTTTTTCCGATATACTCCCTATGATTTCTTAATAATATGCCTTATTGTCCAATGATTATATGGACAAATAAATATACTCACCGTGAGTATATTTTATACCGATGAACGATTTCTCGGCAAGCATGTGGCGCAACAGCCATCAATCACTCTGCGACAGCACACTGACCAATCCCTATTTTTATCTTCAATGAATATCAAAATCAATCAAGACCTGCGGGCACAAGTTGCTTTGATCGACCCGTTAACCCCAAACGAATATGAAGCACTAGAACGTAGCATCCTGCGGGAAGGTTGCCGCGATGCGCTCGTTCTTTGGGGTGACACCCTGATTGATGGGCACAACCGCTATGCAATTTGCCAGCAACATGGATTGCCATTTAACACCGTACAAAATACCAGCCTCAACAGCATGGAGGATGTGGTGTTGTGGCTGATCGATAACCATATTGGACGCCGCAGTGTCACCGACTTTCAACGTGGCATGCTGGCATTACGCAAACAAGAAATTGTAGCAGCACGGACACAGCAACAATCCAGTGCGGCGGCCGAATCGCCTACGCAAGATACGGTGGAACTAAATAGTGAGACAGCAGCCGACAAACCAGTCGAGCCTAAATCCAAAGTCAACCGTGAAGATATCGCCAAGGCCGCAGGTATTAGCAGCAACGCGGTTACTCAAATTGAAAAAATCCAAAAGGCAGCCTCACCTGCGCTAGTGGAGGCCGTGCGCGCTGGCACAATCTCGATCAGTGCAGCGGCCGCGATTGCCTCTCTCCCCAGCGAACAGCAAATCGCCGCTGTCGCCGGTGGTAAAAAAGAGTTACAACAGGCAGCAAAATCAGTGCGAGAGATGAAGTCATCAAACAAACAAATAAAACTGACGGTGCCCACAGAAAAAGCTGACCCAAATAATACTGTGAGTAAAGAAATAAATACGCTTCAAGCCGAAATTACCCGGCTCAACGCACTCGTTGCAATGCTAACGATAGAAAACAGTGATCTGGTCGAGCACCTTACAAGGTTGAACGCTAAAGACAGTTAGACACTAGCATTCTATCGACTAAAAATATTTGAATCTTAATTGAGCCTCTAAATTTAAATCGTCCTAAAAGTAACGTCCTGAATTACATTTCTAATTTAATTCAGCAAAATATTGCGCCAATCGACGGCAAATGGAAACATTAATGCTTTTAATCTGATGCTGATCATCAAATCGCCTTTTCAACTTCATCAAGGTTAAGGGTCACGTCGTTATTAAATACATCCATATCGGTCACCCCTAATATCCTGCTGGTAATAGTACCGGCAGTGATTGCACCGCTAACGTTTAGCGCGGTGCGACCCATATCGATTAACGGCTCGACCGAAATCAACAAGCCAGCCAACGCGACCGGTAAATTCATCGTTGAAAGTACAATCAGCGCAACAAAAAGTAGCGCCGCCGCCGACGCCTGCAACGCCGATTGAACCAATGGTAACGACAGCAATCAGTTGTGCGATGAAGCTGAAGGTGAAGGGATCAATCCCAACAGTCGGTGCGATCATGACCGCAAGCATGGCGGGATAAATTCCCGCGCAGCCATTCTGTCCGATAGTGGCGCCAAAAGATGCCGCAAAATTAGCGATACCCTCGGGCGTACCCAAGCGCTGCGTCTGAGTTAGTACATTCATCGGTATTGCACCCATGCTTGTACGGGAAGTGAAGGCGAACGCCAGCACAGGAAAAATCTTTTTTGCAAAACGAGCGGGATTGAGTCCGGCCCCAGCGATCAGACACAGATGCACACCAAACATCAGCAACAATGCGCTGTACGAAGCAACTACAAAGTTGATTAGTTTCAGAATATCGGCATAACTTGATTCTGCGACGACCATGGTCATCAGGGCAAATACGCCATAGGGCGTGAGACGAAGTACCAACGTTACCATCCGCATAATGATTGCTTGCGCCACGCTGACAAAGTGCGTAAAAGATGCGAACAATAGCGGTTTGACATTCGCAATACCGGTAGCAGAGATGCCAATAAAAATCGAAAAAATCACAACAGCAATGGTGGAGGTTTTGCGTGCCCCTGTTAAATCCAGAAATGGATTGGTCGGTATAAAACTGATCAACAAGCTAGGCAGACTGACTGCCTTTGCGCTTGCCAGTGTGCCTTGCAAATATTCTCCACGCGCAATCTCCGCCGCATTGGAACTTAAGCCTATTGCAGTAAGGCCAAATAGTTTGGCCATCAAAATACCGATACCTGCTGCCACCATGGTCGTTGCGAGCAAATTACCAATCGTCAGCGCACTGATTTTGCCAAGCGAACTAGCCCCCTTAAGTTTGAGTATCGCCCCGACGATCGATACCATAATCAGTGGCATGACGATCATCTGTAGCAGCTTCACGTAACCGGTGCCGACGATATCCAGATAGGAGTTGGTTGTCGTGATGACCAATGCAGTTGATGGATCGCCGCTGTAGGTCATATGCATCAACGCACCTAAGACCACACCCACCCCAAGACCGGTCAATACCCGTATGGTGAATGTGGCGTGGATGTTCTGCTGATGGAACATATAAGCTCCGATTACCAGAGCAATGACCAGGTTAATCAACACAAAGACGATGGAATATAATGCGATCAAACTGGTCATGGACTGCCTCTATTGGGTTGAAATGAAGTGTTGCAACAAATTGATGATGAAAAATACTGTTCAATATTATCGTCAGCCAGAATTAGGACGTATTAAATGAGTTACTTATCGTCATTAGTTGGCAATCATAGCGAACGATATGCATTGACGACAAGCAACTTCCCTAGCATAAACTCACTAAATCAGATTTCACCGTCGTTTCAACATCGCATGCAATACGCTGCGCGTCTGTGCGCTTGAACTCTTATCGTTATATCGGGCGAAATACTCATTTTTAAGTGGTTTCTATCAACAAAAAAAAGCTTCTCAATGGAAGCTTTTTATGATCACTCTCGTCCAGATATTCAATTAAAAAAATCAATCTGCCTGAATATCCTCATTCGCATTATTTCGAACAAATCCTTGATCTTTTATCTGAAATACGAATGGTGTAATATTTTGTGTCTCTGCTTTGGTCACTTTCCATTGCACTTGATTATTAAGATCCGTGATCAGCAAAGGAATACGCAATTTTTTGCTCCAACAAATTTTGCTTTCAGTTTGACCGCGGGTCAGGCTATACCAAGTGCATGCCGTTACTGGCTGATCCCGGATCATCGGTGCATTAGTGGTACTGAGCTGATAGGCACCAGAGGGTCGACTCAGCGAATGCGACATGCTAAACCAGTCAGTGAAATGACCGATACGATATAAATTAGTGCGATCAATATCTGTGCGTATCTTGCGCTTGAGATCAAGCACTATCATGCTCCATTCTGTCTGTTTTGCTGGCTTAAAAATAAATGTCTCGACGGCGTCATCGGTACGGCGCTTGAGTTGTTGATTGCGGTCACGCCAGATATCAACTTGATGTATTTTTCCATCTAACGAATAAGTCGCCTGGTAATGCAATTGGCGGGACTCACCTTTGTCATTGAAGGTTTTATCAAAATCTAGTCCGGCAGCCTGACTACTCGCGGCAAACAGAGTTGTTGCGATTATAAAAAAAACCCGCGCCAGGCGCGGGCTTACCGTGTTGAACGATTTTACTTGCATCAATTTCATTGATAATTAGTATTGAATAGATCAGTTACGAACAGCTTGTGCGTAGTCAAAATAACGGTAAGTTTTACCATCGATCGTCAAGTCTTTAACGACTAAATTGACTGAGTAGCTGCCATTGCTGTACGCAGTGTCAATGGTAACGCCGGTTGGATCAGTAGGCAGTTTAAAAGTCAGTCCTGTGGATGGCGTGGTCGGATTCAGGATCGATGGCTTTACTACCAATGAAGATGTCGTGGCGGGTTTAAGTAACGCTTCGCTGAGCACGCGTCCATCGGCTTGCGGCATAGATTGTCCCAGAATATAAGCAACTGTAGGTGCTACGTCTACGTTACCGGTTGGGGTGCTGATAGTGATGCCTGAGCGGAAAGCCGGACCATTGGCGATCAAGGTATTATGTACATCGATCGGGCTGAAGCTGCCATGCATGCCGCGATTGCCGCCGGTACTTTCAAACTCAATGCCTGGCAAACCATTGACTAACTGTTGCGAATCCCAATTGAAGCTCACCACCACATCCGGCTGCCCTTTACTGGAACGTACACTGTTTTCCAGATTAATCATCGCCATAGGCAATGTGCCTGGAATCGCACCGTAACGACTATCAACAAAGATCGCACCGTATTCTTCGCGTGACTGCAAGAAGCGCACAACATTGGTCACTGTAGTCAGATCATGATCTGGCATGTAGAGGTAATCAGAGCCACCGTTAGCCGCGATTACGATGCCGTTCGCTGGCAATGTTGCCGGCACTTTAAAACTGGCAACCGGTGTAGCTAAAGTCGCGCTGATTGCTTGATATTTAGCGTTGGCAGTGCCGCACAAAGTACCTGTGGTGTCGACACCGACGTTATACACATTGCTGCCATCAGATTTAATACCGTACATGGCGCTCGTGCTGCAACCGTTGCCGTCAAATGCTTTAAAGCCAGCGAAAGTCAATAAATCGGCAGTACGTACGTCACCAGAAACTGAGAAGCCAGCAACAGAATCTTTAGCGCCCAGCGTCGCATTGGTTACGCCACTGGTCACTGTTGTGCTTGCGTTGATTGCGCGTAATGGGAACAAACTGGTTGGGCCAGATACATTGCTGTGTGCGTGATCAGACACCACAATAATATTTGTTGTTGTATCCAAACCAGCGGCCTTCAAACCGGCTTGCAATTCACCCAAACGCGCATCTTGTGATGCTAGCGCTTTACGGTAATTAGCTGAACCTGGTCCATAAGCATGCTCAGTATTATCTGGTGTGCGGAACCAGATCAAAGACAAGTCTGGTAATTTTTTCGGTAAGATGAAACTGGTGTAAATGTTCATCATGTATTTGTTGGCAGCGTCTTCTGGATTGCCTTGCGTTGTATCGGTCGCATCTTTGGCTTGCAGGCCATTTGGTAGGGCAAACGTCAATGCACCAGCACGCGCTGTTGGGTTGCCGTTAGTGGCGCTCAGCGTCACTGTGCCAGCCGGATAAGCAAAGGTCGTATTCAGCGGTAAAGCATAATTAGCGGCCTGCAAATCAGTCACCAAAGATTGCGGCAATACCGCGTTCTCATCAAGAAAAATCCCGCCACGCCTCAAATCCTGAATAAACGCAGCGCCAGATTTACCGATCGTAGCTGTTTTAAGACCTGCATCTTGTGCCGTCTTAAACAGGGTTTTGACCAACAATAATTGACCACCGTAATAATCATTGAGCGTGCTCAATACAGCGTAATCCTCTGTAAATACTGGATCTTGATAATCTTGAGCCGCGCCAGCTGCTGACTTACCAACAGGGATAGGCTGAGCCGCGCCAGCTTGTGGCGGCGTCCAGAATGTATTGCCGTAGAAGCCGCTAGTTTTTGGAAAAGAACCAGTAGCAAAAGACGAACCATTCATCATCGTAAAGGTCGGATAAGTAGAATGATGATCGGCAAATTGCACACCTTGTTGACGCAAGGCATACAGGTTAGGCGTATCGGTTGGGTTGACTGAATCTGGACGCAAACCATCCCACACCATGATGATGGTACGTTGCACTGGGGCTGCCACTGGAGCAGTAGTCGTTGGAGTACTGGCGACATTACTGGAACCACCGCAACCAGCAAGCGAGGCAAGCACAGTTGCCAGGCTGAGAACTAATACAGATTGACGCATAGTAGGATCTCTTGAAGTTAATGATGAATAAAATAAATAACGGCAAAATGAACATCAGCAAAACAACTAGCTAAGCATGTACAGGTGACATAACTGTTCACAAAGCATGCGTAGGACAGCGCGCAGTTGAGGCTGACATTTAATTGGATAAAATTTGGTAAGAACGAATTAGCAAAGACGTCGGAAAAACCGTTGAAAAAACGTGGGCAAAGACGTGATCAAAAACATCGCCAAAAAAATATTACTCAAGGTGCGATGTTAGAGAGTGCGAATGACAGCGAAGTGACGCTGATATGACAAATTAATGAAAACTGTAACAGTTGTTACATTTTAAAATGACGGACATGAGTGGCAATGTTCAAGTGATCGTTAAGTACAGCCTTAGGATACAGCAGGTCTATTTTGCGACCTCTTCAACAGCATGGATTGGAAGGCGGCAAAGAGTTTATTCATGTGAGCGAGCTTATAAGAGAATACGCCAACTGCATCAAAAGCATGCACAAAGCCCGTGTTGTCTACCTCAAAAATCAACAACCGACCATCCTGGGTTTCCGCACAATCAATTACGACATAGTCTAGCTGCAAGCGCTCATGTATCGTAGAAAAAGCTGCCTGATGACGCTGCGCAAAGTCATCATCAAAACTATCCATTAGCTGAGATTCTTCAGCGCGTTTGGCGGCACTTTGCTCCATACCCGCATTCAGATAATGAACGATCCAATTGTCTGACAAAGCCATATGACAAATATACGGACGAGCATCTATTAAGGCGACGCGGTATTTGCGAAACAATCCGTCCTGGCTGCGATAATCAACATAAGCTGCCAGATAAAAGAGCTCGCTATCATGCGTTTGCAGATAATCACTTATTGCGCTAGCGTCATCCAGCTTAGCTAGCCCCTTGCCGCCGTGAGAATCTAGCGGCCGGATGATGAGTGGAAAATTCAGTTCGGTTGTTGATGCAGAATTGGCATCGGCATGATCAAGCGCAAATTGCTGCAACTGCTGACGAGACAAGCGTAAAAATACTGGTATCGTCAACGATGCTGATGTTGTTCCTGATAAGGTGTCACCCAGCATATCGCTGACGCCATTGCGAGATAAGACCGCAATACGCTCAGCAGGATTTAACACGGGACGAGGCCAGTTTTTTAACTTGGCGCCGATCTGATGTAAAAGCGAATTGTTTTGATCTGACTGGCTGATGGCTACAAACAAGATGTCGTGCTCTGGAACTGACTCAGGAAACGCTAGGTTGTCTCCCAGATAAATCAAATCCACAGCGATATCAGATCCCTCCAGCAAGAAATCGACAGGCGTGTTGTCCATCATCTCGCCCGCGCGCAACAGCACTAGCATCCTTAAAGCAGCATGACCACTGGGCGCCACCATCTGGTAATGCTGACTCAAGCTCAGTGCCTTGGCTTGCAATTCCAGCGCCAACGGCGTGTTACCCGAAAATTGAAAAAATATCGCCAGACCCATCAGCATGGTAGCGTCATCCGGGCTGCTGGCAGCGCGACGGACATAGGGCAAGAGATCAACGCCATTGTGTGCCATCCGCATCAGGCATGCCAAACCTAGCAACGGCGGATTATCGTCAGCAAGCGAAGAAGTCAAGATCAAAGCACCCACTCCATCATCTTAGTAAACTCGTGGTTTTAATGCTGAAGTAATGGTCATACTCAACTACTGATGAATAAATACTCATATCTAGTATATTTTAATCGTCCATAGATTAACTGGATAATAAGGCGTTTTTAATAAAAATAAAGGGGAGTATATTAAAAATAAGTTGCCGTCAGCAACTTAAGTAACAGAAAGAAACGCTTTTCATCCTACTCTCTCACACCGCTTTTGCGTCAATTCTAAGAACGATTTTTATACCATTACTACAACATCAAACTCAAATGATGGTGGTACACTTTTGACGTTAGACGTTTCTTATTTGCACTACAAACATCACCCCACTGTCGAAGTATCTTTATTTAGTATTCTCATCTTAATCGATGGCGTCATTGGCGGTTCAGCTAACAGCTGATTGAATCACCTGATTATTAATTCATTAAAGAATTCATTAAATAATTCCAACAACATGCACCAGCAAGTAAATTAGTAACTCACTGCACAATTTAATTAATGAGTTAGTTTTGTACCGTACGTAACCCAAGCTAAAAAACCTACCCCAAGAGGACGCGCTATGAATTGGTTTTACGACTTAAAAATTGGCAAAAAATTGATCTTAGCGTTTGCCATCGTGATTGTGATGACCTGCTTTTTGGGAATTTTTTCTATTTCCCAACTGGTCAAAGTAAATAATGCCTCGACCGATATTGCCACCAATTGGCTACCCAGCATCTCTGCTGGCGGACAAATGCAGGTCTCGCTCGCCCGTTTTCGTATTTCTGAATCCACTCATATTATGTCTGCCGAGGAAGAAGAAATGGCAGCAACAGAAAAATCGATGGCGACTCGCCTGGAAATATTTAAAAAACAGCAAGCAACCTATGCCGCCTTGATTTCAGAATCCAACGAAAAAATTATTTACGCTGAATTACTAAAAACTTTAGACGATTATCTAAGCACGAACAAGAAGATGCTTGCGCTATCACGCGAGGGTAAAAAAGACGAAGCCAGAACAATCTTCCGCACAGACTCCAGCAAACTATTCCGCGCAGCGACAGAAAAAATAGATGCCCTCATCAAAATCAATTCCGATGGTAGCGATGCGTCCAACAAGTCTGCTGATGAAGCTTTTACACTATCGCGTAGCTTGATCATCGGCATACTAATCGCGCTGATGATCATCGGGATGTTGCTGGCAGTGTTTGTGGCGCGTACCGTTTCTGTACCGCTAAACGAAGCAGTCAGCATTGCCAAACGTGTTGCCGGAGGCGATTTGACTGGCAATATTGTATCGTCCAGCACCGACGAAACTGGCCAGTTGATGGAGTCCCTGCGCGCCATGAACGACAGCCTGCTGCACGTCGTCGGACAAGTACGCTTAGGCACCGATACGATTGCCACAGCATCATCAGAAATCGCCAGCGGCAATCTGGATTTATCCAGCCGCACAGAAGAGCAAGCCAGTTCGCTGGAAGAAACCGCTTCTGCTATGGAAGAATTAACCTCCACCGTCAAGCAAAATGCCGACAATGCCCGTCAAGCGAATCAACTTGCTCAATCGGCGTCCGGGATTGCAACCGATGGCGGCAAAGTGGTGGGCGAAGTGATCGCCACGATGGAATCGATCAGCGCATCGTCTAAAAAGATTGTCGATATCATCAGCGTGATTGACGGCATTGCGTTTCAAACCAATATTCTCGCTTTAAACGCTGCAGTCGAAGCCGCGCGTGCGGGTGAACAAGGTCGTGGCTTTGCGGTAGTCGCTTCTGAGGTGCGCAATCTGGCGCAACGCAGCGCGGCGGCAGCCAAAGAAATCAAATCACTGATTGACGATTCTGTACAAAAAGTCGATTCCGGTACTACCTTAGTTCAAAAAGCTGGCACGACGATGGCAGAAGTCGTCGCCAGCGTGCGCCGCGTCACTGATGTAGTGGCAGAAATTTCTGCCGCTAGCAGCGAACAAAGTACCGGCATTGAAGAGGTCAATCTGGCGATTACCCAAATGGACGAAGTCACGCAGCAGAATGCCGCACTGGTAGAGCAAGCCGCCGCAGCAGCGCAATCCATGCAAGAACAGGCAGCCAACCTGGCATCCGTCGTCAGCATATTCAAGCTTGATGCGGCACATAGATATACGGCAATACAAGCTTAAATACTTGTCAGCGCGACAGGATCGAACATTTCTCCGATGTTGCACTACAGAAGTTGAAAAATACAATACGCTATTTTATTTTTCTGTGAGGAAATTCATTGCCTTTTCTAACATCACGTCATGACCAGAAATCGCATCTTCAATCGTTATTTTATAAGGGACAGTGGGAATGATTCCAATGCCGTGGAATTGAGATCCGTCTTGTTTTAAGACTTGCATCCCAGTCCAAAAAACTTTATACCCGCCAGGAAGAGGCAAACAAGTAATGTTTCCATTTGAGCCTGCAGTCCGTGTGCCTATGATTTCACCCAGTTTGTAGTGCTCTACGATAGTCATCAAGGTTTCTGCAGCACTGATCGTATTGCCGCTTATCAAAAATACTAATTTGGCATCGATATAGGGAGCTTGAGGTTGAATTGCTTTTCCCAAACGCTCCCATTGCCAATGATCTCGCTCAGGCCCACTGATGACTGGGACATTATATAAAGGTACCTCTAGCGGTTTTTTTGTAAAATGACTTAATAAATTTATGGTACCGCTATTCACATAATTTCTGACATCAAAAATGATCCCTTTAATGTTATTTTTTTGAACGATCAATTGTTCAATATCTCTGCTATCCGCTCTGTCGATATCCACGTACCAAATACCGCTCTTCAGTTGTTGAATCGCTCCTAACGGATTTTCTTCTCTTAAATTGACAATCGGGGTATCCCGAAGAAAAGTCTTTGTTTGGTTGAATCCTGTAGTATCTCGGTAGCTAATTTCTAGGTTAGAATTTTCTTCGCCCGTGAGTAGTTCGACGGATAAGATTCCATCTTGCATCGTATCTGTTGCGGACAGGTTTTCTTTGTTAATTTCTGACAGCCTGTGCGCAATTGGCAAACCATTTAAGCGGGTGATTTCACTTCCAAATGGAATTAATGGCTGATTACCTGACGTTAGGCTAGACCTTGCAACGATGGGCACACCATCGATCATTTTGATTTTGATAAACGGTGAAAAAGTATCAAGCTCCCGCGGCCCAGTGACGCGCGTATGTCCATCGTGCAATGCGGAAGTGAAGCGCATTAGTGTATGCGTAAAAGCTTTTTCATCTTTATCACTTGAAGCGGATGACAAGAGTGTGTCTAACTCCTTATCCCAATCAATTTTAATGATGTCGGAATACGGATAGAAATAACGAAGCGCATTCCATATTTGTATTGCATTCCCTATCCTTGTGATTCTGTCATTTCCACTGAAGTCCGGTGCTATATTTTTCAGCAGATAATCTGATTTATTCAACTCCTTGTCGGGTTCTACTTTTGAAATAGTTTCGTGATTCTTATCTGCGAATACGGTGTCAGACATCCATAAGTTGACTTGTCCTCCCAGTTCAATTTTTTTTTGTTGGACAATGTTATCTTGCATTGAGACATCATCAGCAAGTTGTTCACTAAGTTTTTCATACACGCGGTCGCTGTGATAAAAATAGTTGCGTTGAGCAAGACCGTGATGTATCCATTTAACCTGGAAGTGAGCATTTGTTGGTTGCGATAATTTCTTTGGAATTTCAACGCTGGTAAGCCATTGTGTGGTCGGGGCGTAGGGGATAAATAAAGTTTTTAAGGTATTTTTCAATTCAGAATCTGACTTAGCAATTGCGACTGCCGGAACTGCTTTTTGAATAAATTTATTCCAGTCCAACCTGGTCAGTGCGTCAGTAGCATGGAAATATCGTATGTACCCGACAGCTTTACTCAGTGCGCGTAAATTGTCCAGTTCGATGGCACTCAATGTTCTGCTGCCAGGATCGCTGATGTTGGGTTTTGCGATATCACTGACCTCATGTACTTCTAAGTTTGCGAACCAGATTTCCCCCTTTGTATCGGAGTCGGCACCAAATCTCAGCTGATATGCCGCCCTGTCGACGGCAATACTTGCGCAGGCTCTTTGCCAGGTTGGCTGCAATGGCAAACTATAGGTCGCTGCGGCTCGTAAACTATTGCTTGGTATATCTGTGCGTATCCATAAACCGGATCTAGCGGCCTCCCTAAAGTCGGCCTTTAAATCTCCGCAGATTTCTACGATCTTGCCACGCCATGACTTTGCATCCACCTGTTGAGCAAGTGAGATAGTTTGACCATCTCCGTCATTATCTAGTACTAAGATCTTGTCTCTGCTTGAAGGACGCGGATCTATTTGCAAACGAATAGAAATGCTTTTTCCCTCTATGTCCCAAGATTCATTGATCTCTCCAGATCGTGCTTCTGATTCAAATTTCAATTGAATTGGTTTATTTTGAGGAGCGAATTGGGTATTTAAATCTCTGCCAGAAACGCACGTACAAGTGCAGATAAAAGAGATCGAGACGAAAGTAAATATATTTTTCAATAAACGCATAGATCGAATGTTGTTTAATAGCTTAATCGTGTTTTCCCTACTTTTTGAATGAAGGAAAAATGTATGCATACTAGGATTTAAGGTAGCTTAAATAGAAGAAGACGAAAAAATGAGGTCAAATATCTGCTTAATTGACGTGACAGAGGGCTACATCAAATAAGACTTCAGACTTGGAGAAATCATCTTCGTCACACGTTAAATCTGCATGCGCAAATATCCTTTAAAACTGAGGGTGGGTTGGCACAATATGTTTTATTAAAGAACATTTCAAGCAATGAATTTTGCAGTGACATGGAGTCGCAACTGTCAAAACCATCCAAAATAAACATACTCCCCTCTTTTTCTTAAAAATACTGCTTATTGTCCAATAAATAATTGGACATATTGAAAATACACGGCCGAGTATTAAATTTCCTTTCTTTGCGCCTGCAGACACTCAACGACAATGGCCACGTATCGGCTTCCGAATATCGTCGAACATTTTTGCTCAATCACCAGTCGGATCACAGCTAAGTCTCAAGTTCTTTGATTGAGATACGGCAAAAAAAAACTAAATAGCGTCAATTGGATCAATGCTCAGGGAATATGTTTCACCCACTAAGCAATCGCGTAGCAGCAATTGAAACCTGGCCGCGCTGCGCGAGACAAATCATTCAATGCGGGTTACATTTAGAAAAACGGTGTCATCTCGCCCATATAATTTGTTACAAGCTGGTACTTCTGGGAAATTCTTTTACCTTCGATCGATGCAATACTCTGCCCCAAACTTGCAACGGGCATACTCTGGTTTGTTGACATTGGTATTTGCGTTAAACATTACGTGCGAAATTGCGTGTAAAAATTACTTTCAAAAATTCTTAAAAAATCCTCTGCCCTAAAAGGACTTCAATGAGCAATATGAATAACGATCTCAGCAAGGGAAAAAAACCCGGCTCGGCCAGTAATGGTAAATGGTTTTTATGGCTGTTAGTCGTCATTGCCCTGATTGCCGCGGCCTGGTTTGGCTGGAATCATTGGCGCAATCCTGCGGCGACGGGCACCACAGGCGCGACTGCTGAAGGTGCCCCCCAAGCTGGGCGCGGACCGGGTGGGCCTGGAGGGCCTAGTGGCCCAGGAGGACGGCAGCGAGGCATCACCACTGTCGTTGCCAGTCCGGCAGTGAGTGGCAGTATGGATATTTCGGTCAATGCTCTAGGTACAGTAACGGCGCGGAACACCGCGATAGTTCGTGTGCAAGTATCTGGTCGTTTAGAGCAAATATTTTTTCAAGAAGGTCAAAGTGTGAAAGCAGGGCAGGTATTAGCGCAGATTGATCCGCGTACATTCCAACTCCAGCGCGATAGCGCTAAAGCCCAATACGACAAAGATCTGGCGCAGTTAAATGTGGCCAAACTAGATTTGGTTCGTTATAAAACTTTATTGTCTCAAGACTCGATTGCATCACAACAAGTTGATACTCAAGCAGCGCTGGTAGCGCAAAATCAGGCGACTGTGGCGTCCGACGCAGCCGCGATTGCCCAAGCCCAATTGCAACTGGGATATACCAAAGTCACTGCGCCTATTGCTGGCAAAGTCGGCCTGCGCCAAGTCGATGTCGGCAATCTGGTGCAGACATCGGATGCAAACGGTCTGGTAGTGATTAATGAAGTCAATCCGATTAGCGTTGTATTTTCAGTCCCCCAACAAAGTTTGCCGTCCGTGATCAGAGGTATGAAAGGGACAGAGCCCTTAATTGCAGAAGCCTGGAGTGCAGACAACCGCAGAATGCTGGCTACCGGCAAGCTGAAAAGTGTGGATAACCAAATTGATACAACGACTGGCACCATCAAGCTAAAAGCAGAATTTACCAATGACGATGACAGCTTATTCCCGAATCAATTTGTGAATATCCGCCTGGTCACGAAGAAACTCGACAACGTCACACTGATCCCATTGACGGCTGTGCAACAAGGTACTAACGGCCCTTATGTGTATGTCGCCAAACCAGATAACTCCGTCACTCTGCGCCAGATCGAAACCGGTGCTGCGGATGCCAAATCCGTTACTGTGACTAAGGGTGTTGAAGTGGGTGAATCGGTAGTCGTCGACGGTACAGATCGTTTGACTGACGGTATGAAAGTACAAGTGATGGCGCAACGTGTCGTACCAACGGCAGCAGCTCCAGGAGGAAAACATCGCGGTGGAAAACGTCCTGATGGCGCTGGCCCTGCTGGAGCATCGGCTGCAAGTTCTGCAGCAAGTTCTGCAGCAATTACGTCAGGAACTGCGAACACCGATGCAGTACCAAAAGAGGGACACAAAAATGAGCAGAAAGGTGAACAGAAAGCTGGCGGTCGTCCACAATGAATATTTCACGCATCTTTATTGAGAGGCCAGTCGCCACGGTGCTGTGCATGGTGGCGGTATTGTTGTCCGGCTTGCTGGCCTACCGCCAATTACCTTTAGCAGCGTTACCGCAAGTCGATTATCCGACCATTCAAGTCAGTACTTTGTACCCCGGTGCTAGCCCGGATGTGATCGCCTCCACCATCACTGCGCCGCTTGAGCGCCAGTTTGGGCAGATGCCGGGTCTGACGCAAATGTGGTCAGCCAGCTCCGGTGGCGGCTCCAGCATTACACTGCGATTTGATTTGTCGCTGAGTCTGGATACGACGGAACAAGAAGTCCAGGCAGCAATCAATGCAGCCGCCAGCCTGTTGCCAAAAGACTTGCCGCAACCACCGGTCTACAACAAAGTCAACCCGGCAGATGCGCCGATTCTGACGTTAGCAGTGACCTCCAGCACCTTGCCGTTAACGCAGTTGCAGGATTTGGCCGATACCCGCATGGCACAAAAAATTTCGCAACTTCCGGGTGTTGGTCTGGTGACCTTAAGCGGTGGACAAAAACCTGCCGTTCGTCTGCAAGTCAATCCGCGCGAAGTCACTGCACGTGGCCTGACTCTGGACGATATCCGTACCGCCATTTCAGTACAAAATGTGTTTCAGGCCAAGGGGAGTTTTAACGGTGCTGAACGCGCATCCACACTGGATGCCAATGACCAGTTGAAATCGGCGGAAGAATATCGCAACGTCGTGATCGCATATAAAAACGGAGCACCAATTCGCATCTCTGATGTTGCTTCCGTAGTAGACGGTGCTGAAAATATCCGTCTGGCTGCATGGGCAAATAAATCTCCAGGCATCATCATCAACGTACAGCGTCAACCGGGCGCCAACGTCATTCAGACGGTTAACCGGATTCAGGCGCTGTTGCCATCCTTGCGCGCTAGTTTGCCTAGCGCGGTAGAACTGGTCACCCTGACCGACCGCACTACCACGATTCGCGCCTCGGTCAATGATGTGCAACTAGAATTAATTTTTGCGATCTTACTGGTGATTGCAGTGATTGCGATTTTCTTGCGCAGCGCGCGCGCCACCCTCATTCCCGCTGTCGCCGTGCCATTGTCATTGATCGGTACTTTTGGCGTGATGCATCTGGCGGGATTTTCCGTCAACAATCTGACCCTGATGGCACTGACTATTGCGACCGGCTTTGTGGTCGATGATGCGATTGTGATGGTAGAAAATATCGCACGCTATATTGAAGAAGGTGAAACGCCGATGCAAGCGGCACTCAAAGGGTCGAAGCAAATCGGTTTCACAATTATCTCTTTGACGATTTCACTGATTGCAGTGCTGATCCCTCTGCTGTTTATGGGCGATGTCGTAGGCCGTTTATTCCGCGAATTTGCCATCACCTTAGCAGTCGCGATATTGATTTCCGCAGTCGTATCATTGACGTTAACACCGATGATGTCATCGCGCTGGCTGCACGCACATGATGAAGAAAAAGAGGGGCGTATTTCACGCGGAATTGGCAATGCGATCAGCTCGGTGATTGCAGGATATGACCGTACTTTGTGCTGGGTATTAGACCGGCAAAAATTAGCGCTGTTAGTCGCAGCTGCCACACTGATCGTCACAGTTCTGCTGTATATGCTGGTTCCGAAAGGATTTTTCCCATCCCAAGATACAGGCGTTATACAGGCTACAACCGAAGCCTCACAGTCCATTTCTTTTAGCGCGATGGCGGATCGCCAACAAGCAATGGCGGCAGCGTTACTGGAAGACCCAGCAGTAGAAAGTCTGTCCTCATTGATTGGTGTTGATGGCACGAATACTACGGTCAATAGCGGCCGTATGCTGATCAATCTCAAGCCTTTAGAAAGCCGGGATCGCGCGCCTGCGGTAATCCAACGTTTGCAAGAACTGGCAAAAAAAGTACCTGGCGTTCGCTTGTATTTGCAACCAGTACAGGACTTAAGTATTGAAGACCGGACTACCCGCACTCAATATCAATTTACCGTCGATAGCACCCGCTCTGCCGATCTGGCGACATGGATACCAAAGCTACTGGATAAACTCAACACGCTGCCGCAGCTACAAGATGTGGCAACTGATTTTCAAAATAACGGCTTGCAAGCGTATATTGAAATCGACCGTGATGCGGCATCCCGCCTTGGCATCTCGGTCTCTGCTATCGATAATGCTTTGTACAATGCCTATGGTCAGCGACTGATATCGACTATCTTCACCCAGTCAAATCAATACCGTGTAGTGCTGGGTGTACCTAGCCAATTTCAAGCAGGACCTGATGCGCTTTCGATGTTGTCTCTTACCGGCAATAACGGTGTGCAAGTGCCACTGACAGCAATTGCACGCGTGAGTGAACGCCCTACTCCACTGGTATTAAATCATCTGGATCAGTTCCCTGCTGCAACCATCTCTTTTAATCTGGCGCCCGATGCATCTTTAGGTGAGGCGGTCGATGCGATTGATCAGGCGAAGATCGATGTAGGTCTACCTTTGTCTATCAGAACTAATTTCCAAGGTGCGACGCTGGCGTTTCAGGCAGCATTGTCTAATCAACTTTGGCTCATCCTGGCGGCAGTCGTCACGATGTATATCGTGCTGGGTGTGTTGTATGAAAGCTTTATTCACCCTGTCACGATTCTATCCACCTTACCGTCCGCAGGGATCGGTGCTTTGCTCGCACTGCTGGTGAGCGGCAATCAACTGGGTGTGATTGCCATCATCGGCATCGTGCTGTTGATCGGTATCGTGAAAAAGAACGCGATCATGATGATTGACTTCGCACTCGACGCGCAACGTAATCAAGGTATGTCACCTTTGGACGCGATACATCAGGCATGCCTGCTGCGCTTCCGCCCGATTTTGATGACGACTTTAGCGGCCTTACTAGGTGCTTTGCCATTGATGCTAGGCCGAGGTATGGGGTCTGAATTGCGCCATCCACTGGGGCTGACCATGGTCGGTGGTTTGATTGTCAGTCAGTTCCTGACCTTGTACACCACGCCAGTTATTTATCTTGCCTTTGATCGCTTAGTACAAAAGCGTAAACCGCCAAAGCAAAAATCTGCATCTTTAGTATCGCCAGCATCATCAGCTTCACCATCCCAGCCTGCAACTGATACGCCGACGACACCATGAGCTACCAACGTATTTTAATTGGTCGTCCGATCGCGATTACCTTGCTGACGCTGGCCTTGGTATTGGCAGGCGGCGTTGCCATGCTACAGTTGCCGGTAGCGCCTTTACCGCAAGTCGATTTCCCTACCATTACGGTCTCAGCCGGTCTACCGGGCGCTAGTCCGGAGACCATGGCAGCGACCGTCGCTACGCCGCTGGAACGTGCTCTCGGCTCGATTGCCGGAGTTACCGAAATGACTTCGTCAAGCTCGCTGGGTTCTACCCGCGTTACCTTGCAATTTGATTTGTCACGCGACATTGATGGCGCTGCAAGAGACGTGCAGGCCGCAATCAATGCATCGGTCGGTACCTTGCCGAGTAGTTTGCCGCGCAACCCGACCTATCGTAAAGTGAATCCGGCTGATCAGCCTATTCTGACTTTATCGCTAACCTCTGATCAGCTTGGTCGTGGTGAATTGTATGACGTAGCATCGACCTTGCTGGCACAGCGTATCGCCCAGGTAAAAGGCGTTGGCAATGTCGATATTGGCGGCGGTGCTTCACCTGCTGTGCGGGTACGCGTCAATTTGCCAGAACTTGGCCGCATGGGTCTTTCACTGGAAGCCGTGCGCACTGCTATTTCTGCAGCAAATGTGGCGACCCCAAAAGGTAGTCTGGATGATGGCGAGCATAGCTGGTTTGTGGCGACCAACGACCAATTAAAAAAAGCGGACGACTACAAGAGAATCATCGTCCGCTGGCAAAACGGTGCCGCTATTTATTTGGGTGATGTAGCTGAAGTCAAAGACATGCAGCAGGACTTATACAACCTTGGCGTCACCAACGACAAACCCTCAGTGCAGTTGCAAGTCTTCCGCCAACCGGGCGCCAATATTATCGATACGGTAGAGGCGATCAAAGCGATTTTGCCGATGCTACGCGCTACAGCTCCAGCCAATGTCGATATCGATATGCCACTAGAACGAACAACGACAATCCGTGCATCCTTGCATGAAGTCGAACGGTCATTAGCGATCTCTGTTGGGCTGGTTGTGCTGGTGGTATTTCTATTTTTACGTAACCCAAGTGCGGTGTTAATCCCTGCGGTAGTCGTACCCGTATCACTGATCGGTACGTTTGCGGTGATGTATTTGATGAATTACAGCCTAGATAATTTATCCTTGATGGCATTGACGATTGCAACCGGATTTGTGGTGGATGATGCAGTGGTGGTATTGGAAAACTGTATGCGTCATATCGAAGAAGGACATTCACCAATCCGCGCCGCAATGCGCGGAGCGCGTGAAGTTGGCTTCACGGTAGTGTCGATGACGATATCACTGGTCGCTGTATTTATTCCAATTCTGGCAATGGGCGGAATTATCGGTCGCTATTTCCGAGAATTTGCAGTGACCTTATCGGCAGCAGTATTAATCTCTATGGTGGTATCGCTAACGACGACACCGGTCATGTGCGCTTATCTATTACGCAAACCAAAAAAATTAAGCGAAGAAGAAAAGCAGCAAAAAAACAAACGCGGATGGCAAAAAATATCCGACTGGTTTGCACCGATGGCGGTGTGGCTAGAAAATGGTATGAACAGGCTGCAGGCTGGTTACGGCAAGTCTTTGAACTGGGCACTCAATCACACCAAAACTATGCTGTTACTTTTTTTCATTACGGTATCGGCTAACGTATGGCTGTATGTGATCGTTCCTAAAGGCTTTTTCCCACAACAAGATATCGGCATCTTAGTTGGAGGTGTGCAGGCAGATCAGAGTATTTCGTTTGCTGCAATGAGCGAAAAGCTCAAATCGCTAGTCACCATTGTCAAAGACGACCCCGCTGTTGCCAATGTCATGGCCTACACTGGCGGCTCACGCAGTAACGGCGGATTTATGTTCGTAGTGCTGAAACCGTTGAAGGAACGCGGTGTCTCTGCGGACGTGATTCTGAATCGCTTGAGACCAAAATTAGGACGCATCGCTGGTGCCAATCTGTTCCTACAGGCGGCAAGTGATATCCGGATCGGCGGCCGCCAAAGTGATGCCGCTTATCAATATACCTTGCAATCAGATGATCTCGATCTGCTCAGAAAATGGGAACCGATCATCCGCGCAGCAATGTCACAAATACCCGAACTCACCGACGTGAATACCGATGCACAAGAAAAAGGTATTCAAACCCGTTTGGTCATTGATCGTGACGCAGTCGCGAGACTGGGGCTGAATATGCAAATGGTGGATGCTACTTTGAGCGACGCATTTGGTCAGCGCCAGATATCCAATATTTATCAGGATCTGAACCAATATACGGTCGTCATGGAAGCTATGCCAGCCTATCTGAAAGGGCCGGAAGCCTTGCGCCAGATAACCCTAGTAACAGCACAAGGCGGGATCGTCCCTTTATCAGCGATAGCACAATGGAAAGGCGCAAACACTGCGCTATCGGTCAATCATCAAGGCGGGTTCGCAGCATCCACCGTCTCATTCAATCTGGCGCAGGATGTCTCTTTGAGTCAGGCGACGCAGGCGATTGATGTCGCATTGATGAATGCCGGTGTGCCAAATACAGTCCGGGCGACTTTCCAGGGGAGTGCGAAAGCTTTCCAAGATTCCCTCAGCAACCAACCTATGTTGATACTGGCGGCGCTGCTGGCAATTTATATCGTGCTGGGTATTTTGTATGAAAACATGGTCCATCCGATTACGATTTTATCCACCCTGCCATCTGCCGGCTTAGGCGCCTTGCTCGCCTTAATGTTATGCGGTAGCGAGTTCAGTGTGATTGCCTTTATTGGTGTGATCTTGCTGGTCGGTATCGTCAAGAAAAACGCGATTATGATGATTGACTTTGCCATCGTCGCTGAGAAGCGTGATGGCCTCGATGCTAGAACAGCGATTCATCAAGCATGCCTATTACGCTTACGTCCGATTTTGATGACGACTGCTGCAGCGATGCTTGGGGCGCTGCCACTGGCACTTGGTAGTGGCGACGGTGCTGAGTTACGTCGACCGCTAGGCATTGCCGTCGTCGGCGGTCTGCTAGTTAGCCAATGGCTCACTTTGTACACCACGCCTGTCATGTATCTGGTACTCGATTGTCTGCGTCTTAAATTTAAGCGCTGGCGTCATCCAAACTTAGATAAGCTCAGTGGCAACCGCAGTGACAATCACGTTGACAACTACATTGACCCCGCGACTGCGCAAACTAATCGCCCTAACCTGATTCCTGGAAAACTGCCATCATGAAACTAAAGGCTACGTCTACACCTCGCACGCACTCAGCAATCAAAGTTGGGGCACTCGCCATTGCAGTGACAGCCGCGCTGGTAAGCTTGAGCGGCTGCAATATGGCGCCAGACTATCGTCGTCCCAATATGGCATTGCCTGCGCAATATAAAGAAAGTTTGCCCGCCAACTGGCAGTTCGCCCAGCCATCGGATCAAGCGCATAAAGGCAATTGGTGGCAACAATTTAATGATCCTATGCTCGATCAGTTAATGGTGGGATTAGAAGCATCCAATCAAAACCTGGCTATCGCGCAAGCGCGCTGGCGGCAAGCCTCTGCCTTGTCGCAGCAAGCCCGCGCTAGTCTTTTCCCGACGATTGGTGTGCAAGCCAGCGCGACCCGTTCAGCCAGCGGCAGTAACAGTGGTGGCAGCAATAGCGCCAGTAATGGATCAAGTAATAGTGTAACCAGCTCTGGCAGCAACATTAGTAATAGCACGCAGGTAGGTGGCACTTTAAGCTGGGAAGCCGACATCTGGGGACGTGTGCGGCAACAAGCGAATTCTCAAAGTCTCACCGCACAATCGAGTCTCGCGGATTTAGCGAATACTCGGTTAAGCTTGCAGGCGGAATTAGCGATAGATTATTTTTCTCTACGGGTCGCATCAGCACAAGATAACTTGCTCAAAGAAAGTGTCGCCGCCTATAAAGCAACACTTGAGTTAACCCGTAATCGCTATGCTGCTGGTGTGGCGACGAAGTCGGATGTATCACAGGCAGAAACCCAATGGCTATCTACCTCAACCCAGCTCGCCGACAATCAAATCACTCTTGCCCAGCTTGAACACGCAATTGCTGCTTTGCTTGGCAAACCCGCTACCGGTTTTTCGCTGGCACCAGAGGCCGAGCAAACCGGTGCGCAGATGTTAGCGATACAACTGCCGAGTATTCCAGTTGAATTGCCAGCCAACTTACTAGAGCGTCGCCCTGATATTGCCTCGGCAGAACGACAAGTTGCCGCAGCCAATGCCAGTATTGGCGTAGCTAGAGCCGCCTTATTCCCCGTATTGAATTTATCTGCGGATGCGGGGTATCGTGGTAGCAATTTATCTGGCTTATTTGATGTTGCTCATCAATTCTGGTCGCTTGGACCTAGCCTTGCTTTAACCGTTTTTGATGCCGGTGCCAAACAAGCGGCCGTCGATCAGGCTAGAGCAAGCTTTGATCAGGCATCCGCCAATTATCGGCAAACAGTTTTAACCGCATTGCAAGGAGTGGAAGATCAGTTAGTCGCATTGCGTTTGCTGCAACGCGAGGCCGACTTACAGAAACAAGCGGTAGCATCCGCCAACGTCACCCTCAATCTAGTGACCAATCAATATCGTGCGGGAACGGTACCTTATCTGAATGTCTTGAGCGCACAGCAAACCCAGCAAAACGCCAGAAGCAGCGAGATCAATATTCGCGGACGTCAATTGAGCGCGACAGTACAATTGCTCAAAGGTTTGGGCGGTGGTTGGCAAGGACTCGATGCAGAAGCGAACAAAAATAGTGCGATGGATAAAATAACTAGCCGATAATCAACGCCTCAATATCGATTCAAATTTCTGTCTACTCAATTTGCGGCTCTTAGGACTTACACAAAATTGTCCCGGCAAGGCGTAGCGACGACGACAGTATTTAGTACGGGTAGTCGCTGCAACACCGCTGGGGCAGTTTTTCGTGAATCCCAACTCTAACGAAAGAAATAAAGTGACTCCATCATCAGAAAAAACCAGAGTACTGGTCGTAGGTGCAGGAGCAATTGGTAGCTTTTATGGTGCGCTACTCGCAGAGGGAGGCGCAGATGTCTCGGTTGTTTGTCGCTCCGACTTTGACGCAATAAAATCACATGGATTTGATATCGATAGTCCCTCACTCGGCCAAATACATTTCACACCTGCGCAAGTCTTACAACACACTGCAGACTATCAGGGCGGCTGGCCCGATTACCTGATCCTCAGCGTCAAAGTCGTACATGGCGTGGACAGAGCCGCAATGATTAAAGATGCAGTCGGTCCCGATACCACCATCGTTCTGATCGAGAACGGGGTTGAAATCGAAGCAGAAATCGCTGCGGCATTCCCCGACAATGAACTGATCAGCGCACTTGCGTACGTCCAGATCAGCCGCGTTGCGCCAGGCAAAGTCAAACATCATGCATTAGGCGACTTAACATTCGGCACTTATCCCAGTGGCATCTCATCGCGCTGCGAATTGTTAGCAAGCTTGCTGGAACGTGACGGCATTAAAATGACGCTGACCGACAATGTCGTCAAAGGGCGCTGGCATAAATGTGTTTGGAATGCGGTGTTTAACCCGATTTCTGTACTCGGCGGCGTACTCGATACGGCGTCTATTCTGGGACCTGACGAAGGCAAAGCACTAGTTAAAAAAGCCATGCTGGAAGTGATCGAAGTCGCAGCCGCGACCGACAATCCTTTGCCAGTAGCAATGGTCGATCAATTCATAGAACGTACCAAAAATGGCCCCGCCTACAAAACGAGCATGGCATTAGATTTTGAAAATGGTCGTCCGATGGAAGTAGAAGTCATCCTAGGCAATGTCGTCAGGGCTGGACGCCGCGAGCAAGTCGCTATGCCTGTATTGGAAACGATCTACGCCCTGATGAAAATGATCGATGCCAGAGACGTAGCCAAGGATGCAGCAAAATAAAAAAAGTACCTCACCAAGCCCTAATTTTTATGCGGGTTCCCAAGGTATATGCTCTGGAGGCCCTCGTAAACATTGGACTCTGGGAAGACGAGTGAGATCGGTGTGTCAAAGATAAATAAAGTAGAGTAAATCCGCTAATTCAACTTGGCTCAGCGTTCCGTCAGCGACGTCAACCATGATCTCCTCAAGATTATCATCGCGCTCTATATCAATACCTTGCAACGATAAATAGGTCAAAGCCGTCACCAGCGCGGTACGCTTATTGCCGTCGTTAAAAACATGACCACGCGCTAATGCAACTGCATACATCGCTGCAATTTCAAAAACATCATCTAACTCTTCATAGTCTATGCGACGATCAATTCTTGAAAGCGCGCCCTCAAGTGCGTCAATGCCATGATCGCCACTTAAGCCCGGCTCCAAGCTAAGGATTAAATCATGAATTTCAACTACTTTTTGTGCGTCGATCATTGAAATCTATCTTATCGATTTGCAAGTGCTTTAATGACTTTGGAATGAGTTGAAATCACTCTTTTGGCCGCGCTTAGCACGACTCTTGACCCTTCTTTATTTGAGAGGTTCATAGGTACAGGTTTTTGTTTTTCTCTGACTGTTTCAAGAACTACACCATATGTCTTTTTCATGATGCTCGCTTCCTCATAAATCATTTAATAGAAATCATTTTAAGTGTACTTGTGAACAACATCAAGTAAGTTCACTTAAGTGTATATGGAGTTTGTAATCCTAATTTACAAAAACATCGTAAATCAGGCAAGTTGTATGCACAAAATTCATACACGATCATCCACAGAAATCATTCGCGTTATTCCTCACATCGTCCTATGCTGTATCTTCGTTTGATTTTGGGACAACGTTAGCACCAAGTTCGACCTCTCACTAATCAAATGGCGCCACAATTCACGGCAAGTAATTTCTAAACATCTCAGCGTATCCGACCTGTCGATCTAATAACGTCAGGCTGATGCCGATCTCAGCTTCAATAGCCAACAGGAGACACCCATGGCCTATCAGTTACGTCCTTTTGCGAAAGCATTATCTGCCTCAGTTTCGCTTTCAATCGCTGCCCTGCTAGCTCCGGCGGCGCATGCAGAGAACGTCAAAATTGCATTTATCGATGCTTTGTCGGGAACGTTCGCACCGACGGGCCAGACTGCCTTGAAAAATTTTCAGATGGTGACTGAAGTTGCGAACAAGGAAAAATGGGGGGGACCGGCTAACACGATAGAAATGGTAGGGTTCGATGGGAAAGGTAGTCCACAAGAGTCGCTGACTCAACTGAAAATAGCGATTGATCAGGGCTATCATTACATCACTCAGGGCGGCGGATCAGGGGTGGCGCTGGCCTTGGTTGATGCCATCAACAAACATAATGAACGTAATCCGGGTAAAGAAATTGTGTATCTGGATTTTGCGGCACTAGATCCGGATCTGACGAACAGCAAATGTAGTTTTTGGCATTTCCGCTTTGAGCCAAACTCTGACATGCGGATGGAAGCGCTGACGAGTTATTTAGCGAAAGACCCAAGTATTAAGAAAATTTATATCATCGGACAAAACTACGCACTCGGGCACCAGGTCAGCCGCGCTGCTAAAGAATATCTGAAGCGTAAACGTCCTGATATTCAGATCGTCGGCGATGATTTGCACCCGATTGCCACTGTTAAAGATTTCTCTCCGTATGTCGCTAAAATCAAAGCCTCGGGTGCCGATGCGGTCATCACCGGCAACTGGGGGAACGATCTCGCCTTGCTGATTAAAGCAGCGAAAGATGCCGACCTCAAAGCCAACTTTTATACCTACACCGCATACACCACTGGCGTACCGACTGCAATGGGTGCTGCGGGTGTAGACCGGGTTAAAAATGTCAGTAACTGGAATATCAATAATGAAGTCTTTGCCGGTAAAGATATGGCTGAAGCAGTTAAGAAGAAATACAATGAAGATTACTGGCTGATGTCTAGTCACAGCGCCATCACCATGTTAGCCAAGGCGATCAAAGATACTGGATCAACCGATCCGGTCAAAGTCGCTTTTGCGATGGAAGGCATGACGATCAAAAGCTATAACGGTAATGTAGAAATGCGTAAATCAGATCATCAGGCACAGCAACCGATCTACATTACTAACTGGGTAAAAACGAACGGTAAAGATGTCAAATTTGATCAGGAAAATACTGGTTTTGGCTGGAAAACTGAGCAAAAAATTGATACCTTTGTGGCCTCGCAACCGACTTCATGTCAGATGAAGCGGCCTACCAGATAACCTCTTCAGCAACTAATGAAACGAGCACTACTATGATTAAAGTCCATCACCTGAATAACTCGCGCTCGCAGCGTATCTTGTGGTTATTAGAAGAACTGGGAGTTGACTACGACATCGTCAACTATCAGCGTGATCCGGTGACACGGCTGGCACCAGCAGCGTTGAAGGCAATCCATCCTCTCGGCAAATCACCGGTCATTTCTGACGATGATTTAGTGGTAGCAGAGTCCGGTGCGATCATTGAATATCTGGTCAATAAATATGGTGATGGTCGCTTGCGGCCAAAGTTAGATACTGCGGCTTATATCAAATACTCTCAGTGGATGCATTTTGCTGAAGGCTCTGCGATGTTGCCGCTCTTGCTGGCTTTGTATGTTGGTCGTTTAGGTGAAGCTGGTGCGCCATTGGGACCGCGGATCAGCAGTGAAATCGACAACCACATTAGCTATATTAGCGCTGAGTTAGGTGACAATCTGTACCTGATGGGAAATGAACTGAGTGCCGCCGATATTCAAATCAGTTTTGTTGTAGAAATTGCAGAAGCACGCAAGATGCTGGGCGCTTATCCAAATCTGCAAGAGTATGCCAAACGGCTGCATGCCAATCCGGCATATATTCGTGCTTTAGAGCGTGGCGGTCCCTATTCTTTAGGGGCGTAAATCGGGAAGTCTCTCGACACCATATCACCATGTTCAACGCTGGAGTGAAGCCACTCCAGCGGTTTTATTTTTGGCACCCTTTGGCAGCTTTAGCACCCTTTAGCACTCTGTACTGACCTGCTTCAAATCTCGCTCAAAAATTGAGTCACCGCTTGCGCAAATGCCTCTGGCTGCTCGATTGCACTCAGATGCGAAGCATTGTCTAAAATATGCAGTGAAGCGCCTGCTATCCCGTCTGCCAGAATCTGCGCCATTGCTACTGGCGTGCCTTGATCTGATACACCGGCGATCACCAGGCATGGCAAAGTAATTTGCGACAAGCGATCGGTGGTATTCACATTAGCAACTGCATCACAACATCGGATGTAAGCATCGCCATCCGTAGTAACTACACGCTGACGAAAACGGGCAACCGTTGCAGGATGAGCAGCGCGAAAATCCTCATGAAAATAGCGTGCCATCACGGCATCAGCAATGACCTCGATTCCCTGCGTGCGAACAGTAGTGATGCGTTGGTTCCAGATCTCGCGCGCCGCGGCTGGATATTGCGAGGTGGAATTAGCAATCACTAAGGCGCGTAACAAACTGGGGTGCCGTAAAGCCAGCTCCTGTCCCACCATCCCGCCCATCGATAAACCGATCCAGACAACCGGCCCGGTATCTAATTCGCGCAATAAGCTAGCGGCATCGTCGGCTAAATCAGCCATACTAAATTGCCCCAAGGGCGCGTCAGAACTGCCATGCCCACGATGATCGTAGCAAATGACGCGGCAATCTTCAGCTAACACGGCAGCGAGCTGATCCCACATCGTTAAGTCACAACCCAAGGCGTGACTTAGCACTATCGTATGACGGGGCACTTTACCATTACGTGCTTCTCGCACGCTGTAATGCAAGGCTGGCTTGCTATTAGTCCGCCCTTGCTTACCTGAGCCGGGATGACTGACTTCAAACGGTGAGAGCGGTTCTATTACGTAACCTATCTCTGCACTGACTTCACGCAAAATCTTCAGCGCCAATGAGAACGCAGTATTTGCGGCGGGCACACCTGCATAGATCGCCGATTGCATCAGGACTTCTTTTAACTCATCTGGCGATAAGCGATTGTCTGGCGCGCCAAGCAAGGCAGCACGCAGGTGCAACTCATATTCTTCCCAACGGCCTAGGGCAATCGTCGTCGCCAGTACGATAACGCGTCGGGTTTTGTAATCCAGACCGGGACGGCCCCAAATATCATTCCAGGCAAAACGGCTAATTAACTGCTGAAACTCAGCGTTGAAGCTATTCGCATTATTGATAGAGCGATCAACCCAGGCGTCGCCAAGGATAGTCCGACGATTTTGTAAACCGCGTTCCAGATCATGATTCAGTGGGTCGTAGCTCATCGTTTTTATGTAGGAAAAATAGTTAAAGTAAGTGGGCAGATGTACGCAAAATCAGCTACATCCGTGTTGATTGTGATCATCAGCGTGAAGTAATCATTGCTAAATATGGTTACTAAATATGCTTACTTGCTACGCCCTGCCGCAATGCCGCCAGTTGCGTACTTGCCAGCGCCGCGGCGACTTCGGTTGCTACATGCGGATCAAACAGTTTTTGTAATATAGCCAGATCAATCACTTCGGATAAACGGGCATCGTTACGCACCACCTCTGTAACGACATCCAGCAAATGCGTGTGGTCGGCAACTGCTTTTTGGGTCAGGGTTTCCATCAGACTATGTGCCTTTGGACGACCGATCACGCTCGCCAGATAAATAGAAATACTCTCGGCAAATACCAGTCCCTGCAACGCATCGATGTTCACAAGCATACGGCCAGTATCGACTTGCAAACCCGCCATCGCTTCCGATAATGCATTGACTGCGCCATGCGCGCTTAGAAATAAGCCCGGCCATTCTGCTAATTCGGCCTGCCAGTTGCCTAAGCCACGTTCATGTTCTTGCCCCATATTGGCCAGTAGCGCGGCGGCGCGTTGTGGCGCTCTGGCTGCTGCAGCTAAGGCGATCATGCAAGACACAGGATTACGCTTATGCGGCATCGCCGATGAACCGCCACGACCTTTGCCCGACGGCTCTGCCAGCTCTGCAATTTCGCCTTGCGCTAGCAGACTCAGATCGGTGGCAATTTTGCCCAGCGAGCCGACCAGCACGGCGACTTCCAGTCCCAGCCGCACCCACTCATCACGCTGCGTATGCCAGGCTGCTGGCGGCAGGATTAATCCCAAATCTACTGCCATCCGCGTGGCAACCGCTGGCCCTTTTGCGCCCATCACTGCCAGCGTGCCGACCGCGCCGCCGAGTTGCAAAGCCAAGGCGCGGGTGGCAGTCTGACGCAACTGCTCACGTGCGCGTACCAAAGGTGCAAGCCAGCTTATTAGTTTGAAACCAAAACTGGTGACTTGCGCAGGCTGCATTAAGGTCCGCGCCAATATGGGCGTGTGTAAATGCTGCTCTGCTAGTTGCATCAAGCGTTGGATCAGTACTTGCAAGTCGCGCTCAATTAAGCTGATTGCCTGCCTGGTGGCTAACACCATGGCGGTATCAATCACGTCTTGGCTGGTGCTGCCCCAATGCACATGCGTGGCAGATTCTTCACTATAAAGCGCGACTGTTTTGGTCAGTTCTTTCACCAATGGTATTGCCAGACTACCGGCGCGGCGGCTGGCATTGACCATCACAGGGATGTTGTAAAGCTGCGCATTGCAGACGCTGGCAATATCGCGTGCGGCGGTTTCCGGAATGATGCCCTCGGCTGCCTGAGCCTTAGCCAACGCAGCCTCAAACTGCAACATCGCCTGCACAATGGCAGCATCGTCGAACACGGCAATCATGTCCGGCGTGGTCAAAAAATGTTCAAAAATCGATACGCTCATTGATCTCTACTTTGATTTATGGCTGGCTTAATTGGTAAGCTTAATTAGTACGTTCAATTGGTGCGAGAGCATGGTGCAAAACTAGGTCGAAATTACTATACGGCTTACGCAAAAATGGCGTCAACTAAAGTCAGCTCCTAAGTTCAGATAGGTCAGCTTAAGTGCGAATCTGCTGATGCATCGCTAAAGTTAATTAACTATACTCCACCTATGTATATTTAATTGTCCTCATATTATCTGGACAATACGGCATTTTTCCATAAAAGTAAGGGGAGTATATTGGTTTTCCCAGTGTATTTCGCTATTAAGTCATCGCCAGTAAATCGCCCGAAGTCAGCCCGCTGTCCATCTTTAGTCAGCACACCAACACCAGCATCAATAGCACTTACACATAGTCAAAAAAGACTGTCTCTTTATCTGTCTGCATCCAGATATCCCAACGGTAACTACGCTCGGCCTGTTTGATCGCGATCAAAGTGATTCTACGCTCTGCCGGCACCTGCGTCAGAATCGGCGCATCAGCTAATCCAGCATCGTCCTCCAGGAACACCGCAGTAAATTGATGCTTGACCAAGCCACGCGCAAACACGGTCACAAACATGGCTGGCTGCCCGAGTTGCGCCGATTCTGTTGCCAGTGGTATCGATAGTTCAAATTGAAAACTACCGTCTTCAGCGCTGGGCACCCGCCGAAAACCCGGTATCGCATGCGCTGCTTCCACACCTGCGCTGCCGGGCAACCAAGCCTCGATCATCGCGTCATTCATTGGCGTGCCGTCACCGTCGTAAATCACGCCACTGATCGTGATGGTCGGTGCGCTACTGCTCATCTGTGCAGTTGCATCCACTGCCCAGCGCCACGCCTCGTGCGAAAAAGGACCGATGGTTTGTGAAGTGGTCAGCAATACGCTCATGTCAGACGCTGTATTAGCCAACGCACCGCTTTGTTTTATCGTTGATGTCATATCGTTTCCTAGTCTGCCCAATCTGTTTACAAATCCATGGGCGTCGCATCGCGACCGCGCAAGACAATATCAAATTCATAGCCTAGCATTTTGTCATCCACCGTTTCGTCCATACTGAACCGGGCGATCAAACGCTGACGCGCGGCCAGATCGGGAATACTCTGAAAAATCGGATCGTAGTCAAACAAAGGATCGCTAGGAAAATACATCTGCGTCACCAGACGTTGCGCATAAACATTGCCGAAAAGTGAAAAGTGAATATGCGCAGGCCGCCAGGCTTTATGATGATTACCCCAAGGGTAAGGACCAGGCTTGATGGTCACAAAACGATAACGCCCGTCGTCATCCGTGAGCATCTTGCCGAAGCCATAAAAATTAGGATCAAGCGGCGCATCATGCTGATCACGTTTATGCCAGTAGCGTCCGGCTGCATTGCATTGCCATACTTCCAGCAAAGAATTACGCACTGGCTTGCCATCCTCATCCAGGACGCGACCAGTGACCACAATTTTTTCGCCCAGAGGCTGGCTTTGCCCATGTGCAGTCAGATCCATATCGTTCGGCAAAATCAAACTACGGCTTGCAGTGATATTGGTCTCTACAGGTTCCGCAGCGACGATACGCAACGCCACTTGCGTCGGGCCTCGTTTGATCGTGGATTTATAAGAGGGATAAATGAGGGTTGGGTACAGTCCCGGTTCTACGGAATCAAACTTCACAGCGTGCTCCTATGTTTTGTCTGGCTGACGTGCTTAAGTGCCTGGATGTCTGTGCATCGTTAGTTATTGATCGCTCTGGCTAAGTTAATAGAGCAGAACATCATGCAGAAAGATAGATCGCGACAGAATAAAGATCAAGTCGGACGATTCCAAAAAAGACGCAATCTCGTAAATATGTGCGATGTACGCACGACTCATTATTTTCATCAAGAATACATGCGGTGTTCCATCTGATTGGCATCTGAGAAACACAAACATTAGCTACCATTTTTTATATATTGTTCATGCACTCGTTCCCGCTTTTTGTTTAAACTCTTTGGGAGACAATCCCACTTGCCGTTTAAAAAATCGCGTGAAATAAGACGGGTCCGAAAACCCCAGCGTATACGACAACACGCTAATACTCATCGATGTGTAGACCAGATTGCGCTTGGCTTCTAATATCAGGCGTTCGTGAATTAAACCCAGCGCCGATTGCCCGACAGTCTGGCGGCATAAGGCATTTAAATGAGCTGCTGTAATACCTAGCTGATCGGCATAGTAAGAGACGGCTTGATGCGTCGTGTAGTGCAACTCAATCAATTCAGAAAAGCGTGGAAAATGCGTTCCTCGACGGGCAGAAGCCTGGCTTAATACTGCGGCACTGAGCTTGCTTTGGAGGCGATCTTTTTGTAGCACATTTGCTGGTGTTAAAGCTACCGTTTCGCTGCGAGTCAGCCAGATCAGGATACTCGCCAGCAGCGACTCAATCAATTGGGCGCGATGCGGCAATCTGCCGCGATACTCGTTGTCCAGCATCGTAAACGCGGCCTGAATATACCGACTCTCTTCATCGTTTTTTAATGCATGAATGTTGGCGACTGTTAACGCGCTGATGTTGTTGATACTAGTTGTTATGTCGCTAGCTTGCAGTCGTGATTCGCCCATCGATTGCGGCGCTCTCTGCATTAGTTGCTGCATCAAATTTTGTATCAGCGGATAAGCAATCGTGACCACATGCCCGATGGCATCACGTTTGAATTTAAAACCATGCACACACATCTGCGGCAGCATCAAAATCTGTCCCGCCTTCATTTCATATTGAAGATCATCCAGTTGAATTTTTGCACTGCCCGCCACCAGATATAAAATCTGGAATAAGCCATTATGCTGATGTGTTGCAATATGCCAATTGTGCAAGCGACTACGTGCGGCAATTGACTCGCAGTGCACCATATCAGCCATCGGCCATGGATCGCTCTCACCATATAACTTGTAGACGGGGATGCTTTTTTGTTCTGTCATACAACGCTCAAGATAGTTCAAAAGAAGAATTTCAAATGGTAATTAATCTGCTAAAAGTACCATTTATAAATAAATAAATCCATTTCAAATAATCCGTTACAGGAACATTATTGTAAAAAAATAGCGTTTCAATTCCATGCAATGACGCCATGGTGAATAACAACGGAGACCATTAAAATGAAAACCCAAGTCGCAATTATTGGCGCTGGCCCATCTGGACTATTGCTCGGTCAGCTATTGCAATTACAAGGTATAGACACGGTGATTTTGGAAGCGAAATCGCCGGAGTACGTGTTGCAAAGAATCCGCGCAGGTGTGCTGGAACAAGGCACGACTGATCTGATCCGGAAAGCAAAAGCAGGTGCCCGTATGGATAAAGAAGGTCAGATTCATGAGGGATTTACGCTGGCGTTTAACGGCCGCAATGAACACATCGATCTGAAATCCTTAACCAATGGTAAAACCGTGATGGTGTATGGCCAGACAGAAGTGACACGGGACCTGATGCAGGCACGATCCGACGCAGGCGCACTGAGTATTTATGAAGCGACCGACGTGCAATTACATGATTTTTATACCGATAAGCCACGCGTCACATTTACCAAAGACGGCGAGCATATCGAACTGAGCTGCGACTATATTGCAGGATGCGATGGCTTCCATGGTGTATCGCGCAAATCTGTCCCGGCGGATGCAATCAAAACCTTTGAACGCATCTACCCTTTTGGCTGGCTAGGGATTTTGTCTTCCACACCGCCGGTTGCACACGAATTAATTTACGCTAATCATGAACGCGGCTTTGCCTTGTGCAGCATGCGCTCCGCCGTATTAAGCCGCTACTATGTGCAATGTCCATTAGATGACAAAGTAGAGGACTGGTCGGATCAGCGGTTTTGGGATGAGTTAAAAAGTCGCTTACCTGCCCATGTCGCAACAGATCTGGTGACTGGCGATTCAATCGAAAAAAGTATCGCGCCGCTGCGCAGTTTTGTGGCGGAACCAATGACCTTTGGTCGCTTATTTTTGGTAGGCGACGCTGCTCATATTGTTCCACCAACAGGAGCAAAAGGGCTAAACCTGGCCGCCAGCGATGTGTACACTTTATACTACTGCCTGCGTAAAACATATCAAGACGGTCGGGTCGATATCCTCGGAAAATACTCAGAACTCTGCCTGCGTCGCATCTGGAAAGCCGAGCGCTTTTCCTGGTGGATGACATCGGTGCTGCATAAGTTCTCCGACGATCCTTTTGCACAGAAAATGCAATCGGCAGAGCTGGAGTACTACACCAGCTCCTTAGCAGGGCGCACCACGATCGCAGAAAATTATGTTGGCCTGCCCTATGAGCAAGTACTTTGAACAAGCAGAGTAAGCAAGTGATTTCACGTGGATCAACATAAAAGGCACAAACTAAAATAAGGCTAAGATATTCAAATATTGAATAGTCGATATGGTTAAATGAAATTAGCGTTATAACTGACTCCGCGATATGCTGCACTGCATCATTACTGCAAACCAACGGAGCCCGTTATGTCTATCATTGAATACTTGCCAATCGCTTTCGTCATCGCCGCATTTGCATTGCGATTCTATGTTTCTTCACAAGATGCATTTGCGAAGGCATTGAGTTCCGTTGCAGACAAATCTGTAGCAGAACAATTTAGCCGGAGATTGCCATCTTCTAAGCCGGAGATTACAACTAAACCACAAGTAACGCGCTCTGTCGCAAACGGCAGAAAAAATACCAGCCATTTAATGGCGGTTCCACAATAAGCTGCATGCCCACCACGGTAAGAGAATTGATGTTGATTCATAGCTAGTAACCATTAACCGTCCCGCTTGGTTAAATTTAACGATTTTTAAAAATGCCAAATTGTGAAAACGGTTTGGCTTTTTTATTTTCACGCAGACACATTCAATATCACCCAAATCAACGCAACAATATTGTGTCGATGATTTATCACGCCCTAAACACCTTGCTTGTTTTTTTATCGTACAAAAGTTTTTAGTAATTTAACGTTTCTGAACTACTTGTAAATAAAATTGTAATTCTTACTTGTAATCCGAAATTTTTTTAGTAATATAAGAACAACGAATTTAGTCGGTAAAAGAAGTTGCCTTTTTTTTGATATTTTGGAGAACTCAAAATGAAATATTTAAATAGGTATTTAGTCGCATTTTTCTTATGTGGTTTAGTCGTATACCTGTTTGTTGAATCTAAAGAAAAAAAAATATTGGAAGCTAGTGTTTCATCCGCGAGTTTACAAAACACAAATTCAACAAAAACAGCTTTTCAAGAAGTTCCAAAGCAATTAGTAAATCAAGTTCCAGTTACTACACAAAGATCGCAAACTTCAAAATCCGATCAGATCGACCAACTGTCGTCTACGAAAAATCCTAGAGATGCTTATAAAGCTTTTCAAATGGTAAATGCATGTATCCAACACGAATCAACATCAAAAGTCGTTTTAAAGCCATCTGAATTAGCGGGCGATCAAAGCCTTAAAGATGCGTTGGCTTTAGAGGAGCAACAAAATGCGCACATCTGTGATGGAATCTCTCAGCGCCAGCGCGACGATCGATTTAAAAATTTAGATGTAGCAATTAAAGGCGGTGTTCGTGGTGCAGCAACTGATTATTTGAACTCTGGTCCGCTTGGAGACGTTAACGCATTAGTTACCAGGAAGACTGATCCATTAGTTGTAGAGTGGAAAAAACAAGCAGTAAATCAATTGGAGCAAACCGCAAAGCAGGGAGATCTTACTAGCTTAATGACCTTATCAAATTTATATCAGTCCGGCGAATTTACAGATCAAAATCAGCAATTAGCGTTGACATATGCTGTAGCAAATACAGAAATTAGAAAAAATAAGCTAGGTGATTCTATACAAGACACGAATCGACTAGCTTTAATGAATAATTATATTAATGCCATGTCAGTTGCTTTAACCAAGGAACAAATTATTAAAGCGACTTCTGATGGTCAAAAATTCGCAACAGAGTGTTGTTTTACGAAGTAAAAAATAACTTAGTAGTTGTATAAAAAATACTAATCAAATTTACAAGGGTGATCTCGTGAAAAAAATATATATTGCTTTGGTTTTAATGACTATTTCCATGTCTGCTAATGCTACTTATTTAGGAAGATTTCTTTGCGATCGATGTAGTTTTCAATCGGGTCCCGGGGTTGCACTTACAGATACTGATGATTTTTTTTCCGCTATGGTGTTTTTGAAAAGTACTAACATTACTAATCGATATGTCCCTGGTGACATAATTGCAATATGTGATGGAGTTTTCTGTTTAAATATTGGATATACAGCAAATGGTAATTTTTATCCGGCAACTGGGCTATATTTAGACAGAATTCAACAAGGGTATAAAAACGTGAAAAAAATTACTCAAAAAAGTGACGGTGAATCTAATGAATATATATTGACTGTTAGTGGATCAATAAATGCTCAGTTTTGTACTTGGACTGACTATTATAGTGATGGAGGATACATTGGAAGTGACTCTTTGTCCTGTACAAATACTCCTTGAAAATCATTAATCTTTGATAGTATTAAGACTACCAACTTTTAGTTAAATGTTGCTTTAATTTAAAGCAACATCTCTTATTTAACATCACATTTTAAATTTCATAATCATCCAAAGTATCGGTAGTTTTGCCACCAGTGCATTAGCCAATTCTACATAGTTGCTATACGTTTTTGGGAGTTTCATTTACATAAGAAATATTTGGCGCAACAGAAGCGCTAGAAAACTGCGCTATGATCTCTCGACAGTCCTTTGTAAGGGTGAAGATTTGGCGATAGGTTACTTAAAGCAATGCCAAGCTAGCAAAATAGCTTGGCATTTTTATTTGCGATTCGCAATCTTGGTTGTGAGCTATAAATTACTTATGGATTGCTCAAACGTCGGCCAAAACTAACAGCGTAAGCCGCAGGTCTTGCCAACAAAATCGGATCATCAGATGGTGCAATCCCCTCCAGTAAAGTGAGTGGATTAAACATTGTGCCTTTTTCAAATTTGCTGCCATCTGCGTGTACCGAACGTAAAGTTAGCGTACCTAACTCGACGATTTTTCTGGTATCTGGCCAGACTTGGGTGCCATCGTTAATGACATCATCTTTTTCTGCCAGCTGAACAGAAATACGGAATTTGACTGGCTCTTTTTTCAACCTGACTGGCAGCTCATCCATCAAGTAATTTGGTGTCGCTTTTTCTGTCTCTTCTGCAGTCAAAAATTGTTGTCCTGCCAGTGGTTCTATCCGGTAACGACCGAAATGACTTTCCCCTTTTGCGTTAGTAAATTTAAATGCATTGACACCGTAAAAAGCCTGGGTCGCAAAGCTGACCGGAGCGGGCTTAGGCATGGTGACAAACTTAAGCGTTGCAGGGTGTGTTGCCAAGAAATTTTCTACTGGCGTTGGCTTGGCAACACCGGGTCCGCTGGTCTCTATCGCTTTAAGGAAAGTCAAAAAATCCTCCGGCGTACCGACCGGAAAACCATTAGTAGAAATCACCACCATGTCTGTGCTGACACTCTTGGGCAAATCAAACCGGATTGCCATACCTTTAGGGAAGCCGTTACCATTGGCATCTGGAATATTTGGTACGCCAGACGCGTTAGAAAAGCGCACTGTGACTTTGCTGGTAGTGCGTTGTAAATGCGCCGCCTTGGTGATGCTGGCCGCGCTTGGCGCTGGCACAAAGTCACCGATAGTAACGATCCCTTTTGCATGGTTAGCGCGATAACCAGCGTGCGGGCCACCTGCCAGTTTGGTCAGAGTATCGACGATCTGTTCTGTGACCGGTTTATTTGAGGATGTATCAGGTGCGGCGGCTGTTTGCGCGTTCGCACTGGTGTAACTGCTTAACGTAGTCAGTGCTATTACGGCAAGCGTCATTGCGGTGATAGAAAATGAAGTAGATCTCAACAATGCTGGCATGATTTTTCCTTTTCTTGATTAATGAAAGTGGGTATAAATTTGGCTGGCGGGAACGGCAAGTACGAAGTTAAAAATTGGGCACAAAACTTCTGTGTGGAGCTTGAGATTTAATGCTCGCATTATTCTGAACTAGATTCCAGAATTGCGCTGAGCAGCTAAAAGTCGTGCGTCCAATGCACTTTGCAATATCACTTTATAATTTGCGCGGCACTCAAATAAGCTTGTCAGCATCAATAGCAATGCGAACGGAAATTTACCTAACTCCGCTGACGAGTTACATCAACATCCTGCACTACAAACTATCTAGACGGAGTCACCCCATGTCCCAACTTTTTTCCGCTTTTTCTATCGGTTCATTAACATTAAAAAATCGTATCGTGATTGCACCGATGTGCCAATATTCAGCGAAGAATGGTGACGCCACCGACTGGCATATGATCCATCTGGGCAGCATGGCCTTATCCGGCGCTGGCTTGTTGATTATCGAAGCAACAGCAGTCGAACCCGAAGGTCGCATTACGCCAGAAGACTTGGGTTTGTGGTCCGATAGCAATGAGGCAGCGCTGAAAAAAGTGATCCATGCCATACGTGCCTATTCCAACATGCCAGTAGCAATCCAGCTCGCGCATGCAGGTCGCAAAGCCTCTAGTCATACACCGTGGGATGGCGGCCAGTTGATATCCGAGGCGGACGGTGGCTGGGCGACTTTTGCACCGTCGGCAATCCCGCAAAATGTAGGAGAAGCATTGCCGATTGGGCTAGATAAAGCGGGCATGCAACGCATCATTCAAAACTTTGTCGCCGCCGCCAAGCGTTCACATAATCTAGGGCTGGATGCGATTGAGGTGCACGCGGCGCATGGTTATTTGCTGCATGAATTTCTATCTCCGATTTCTAACCAACGCAGCGACGAATATGGTGGCACGCTAGAAAACAGAATGCGCTTCCCGCTGGAAGTATTTGCAGCCATCCGCGCAGCGATGCCAGCGAGCATGCCCGTTGGCATCAGAATCTCCGGCACAGATTGGCTTGAAGGAGGTTGGGATATCGATCAAAGCGTGGTGTTTGGCAATGCGTTGAAAAAGCTGGGATGCGACTTTGTACATGTCTCCAGCGGAGGCATCTCACCGTTACAAAAAATCCCGTTAGGCGACAATTACCAAGTACCGATGGCAGAAAAAATGCGCAAAGAAACTGGCCTGCCTACCATCGCAGTCGGCCTGATTACCGATGCAAAAAATGCCGAAGCAATTGTAGTCGAAGGTAAGGCAGACATGGTGGCATTAGCACGCGGCATGCTATTCGATCCGCGCTGGCCTTGGCATGCTGCAGTGGAATTGGGAGCGCAAGTCGAAGCGCCAAAACAATACTGGCGCTCGCAACCACGGGGACTGAGTACCTTGTTTGGCGATGTCAAAATTGGTGGGCGTTAGAAGCCAGGAACCTGTTAAATCCATTCTCCCTCCGGCTCGCCGGAGAGAGAAGTTGAAGATCATCTTCCACGAATTCAACAACATAATACAACTAGGGATAAGAAAAAAATTAATATACTCCCCCTAAAAATCTCAAAAATACCCCAACTGTCCAATCATTATATGGTCTATTTAAAATACCCCATACCAGTATTATTAATACTGAAATTAACTCCAACTTAAATCCACCCGGCTCAAAGGCAACTGACGAACCCGTTTTCCGGTTGCCGCAAAAATCGCATTGCATACCGCAGGCGCCAATGGCGGAAAAGCAGGTTCGCCTAATCCGGTCACTGGGAAGTCCGTTTTTAAGAAATGCACTTCGATTTTTGGTGGCGTTGTGGCGATCCGAAGTAAGGGATATTCGTGAAAATTACTTTGCACAATGCGCCCTTTTTCGATGTTCAGTTCGGGGTACATCAGCGTACTCAAGCCATCAATCACTGAGCCTTGTACCTGACTCTCTGCGCCGCTCAGGTTGACGATTTGCGCGCCGATATCTGACACGACAACAACCCGGTCGACTTTCAATTCGCCTTGTTTTGATACCGTTACTTCAGCGACTTCGGCGATATAGCCGCGATGGCTAAAGTGGAATGCAACGCCTTGGCCCTGACCACGGGCAAAGGTTTTTTTACCCCAGCCAGACTTGTCGGCGACTTCTTGCAATACGCGTTTCATGCGACCGACGTTGTATGGCTGACCGCGCTCGCCAGTACCAGGGACAATTTCTTTATCACGCAATATCTCCAAACGAAATGCGACCGGATCACGGCCTGCAGCATGCGCCAGCTCGTCAATAAAACTGTGGAAAACCCAGGCAAACACATTGCTGCCGGGAGCGCGCCACGGTCCCATGGGAATACCGCATTCAATCGCAGTTTGTTCTAACAAACAATTTTCTACCCAGCGTCCGGGGAACTCATCACCGCTCAAACTACCACCACTACCCGGTTGCAATACGCTGGCGCCATCTCGCGTGACGCGGTTGGCAAAAGTCACAAAGTGATTATGCCAGGCGACCAGTTTCCCTTTTGCGTCCAGCCCACCGCGTAAAAAATGGAAGCCCCCAGCACGGAAATGATCATGTTGCAAATCATCCTCTCGCGACCAGGTCAGTTTGACCGGGGCTCGCACTTTGAGTGCAATCGCAGCGGCTTCGACAACATAGTCCGAACTCAGACGCCGGCCAAACCCACCGCCACTGCGGGTGATGTGTAAGCTAATTTTTTCTTTGGGAATATTCAGCGTAGTCGCCACCAGGTTTTGGCCCGAGGCCGGATTTTGGGTTGGGGCCCACAATTCCAAACTACCATCCGCAGGCTTAAACCACGCGGTACAGTTTTGTGGCTCCATACTGGCATGCGAGATAAACGGATATTGATACGCTCCTTCCACCGTTTTCGCAGCTACTTTTAAGGCAGCAGGTGTATCGCCATCTTTGCGTAGAGTGCTTGCGCCAGCTTGCTTAGAGAGCGCTTTGGATTCGGCGATAAAACCGTCCCAACTTTGGCTGGCGAACTTGCCTTCATCCCACACCACTTTTAGCTGCTTACGTGCGCTGAACGCAGCCCAGGTGGATGTCGCAATAATCGCAACGCCTGGCAACAAGGCATTGACGCTACCGCTGCCTTCCACCGCAAATGCATCGCGGACACCAGGCAATAATTTGATGGCATCTAGGTTGGCGCTGACGACTTTGCCACCAAAAACGGGGCACTTTACAAACACCGCGTACACCATGCCTGGCAATTTAACGTCAATCCCGAACAAAGGCTTGCCGCTGACTACCGCACCGTTATCGACACCACCAATCCGTGTTCCTAGTAATTTGAATTGCGCCGGATCTTTTAAAACCACTTGATTTGCATCGGGTACTGGCAGAGTGGCTGCCTTTGCTACCAAGGCACCAAAGCCGAGCTGGCGCTTGCTAGGGTTGTGCGTGACCATACTATTTTCGGCTACACATTCACTGGCGGGAACGCCCCAGGTCAGCGCTGCGGCGGACACCAGCATGGTACGTGCAGTCGCACCTAACCGATGGAATTCAGTGTAATTGGTCGGGGTGGAAGTAGACCCACCTGCACCCTGACTGCCATACGCCGGGTTCAGATCACCCTGCACAATGCGAACGTCTTTCCAGTTGACCTCCAACTCTTCGGCGATCACCATCGGTAAGGATGTCTTAATCCCTTGACCGATCTCCGGTTGCTTAGAAATCAATGTCACCACACCATTAGGCGCGATGCGGATAAACGCATTAGGAACAAAATCTGCCGCTGAATCTGCCGATGCGAGTGCATCAGGCTTGGCAACTTTGCCTTCTGCGCTATTGGATTGATTCCAATAAAAACCCAGCATCAGACCACCGCTGGCGATCACGGAGTTACGTAAAAACCGACGACGTCCGTTCAGTTCCAGATCGTCTGGGTTGGCAGTATTTGTAATCGGTTGTGATGTAGAGGTTTTCATTTGCTGACTTTCTCTTTTTTGGCCACTGATACAGTAGAAGAGTTAGCAGATATCTCTGCCGCACGATGTATACCCGCTCTGATTCTGACGTAGGTAGCGCAGCGACATAAATTGCCTGACATCGCGCTATCGATATCTGCATCGCTCGGTTGCGGATGCTGCTTCAGTAAGGCCGCAGCCGTCATGATTTGTCCGGCCTGGCAATAACCACATTGCGGCACATCAAGTTCTTGCCATGCCTGCTGCAACGGGTGCATGGCTTTCGCATCTAAGCCTTCAATTGTGGTGACTTTTTTACGCCCCAAAGTCGATACGGGAGTTACACATGATCGCGTTGGCACGCCGTCAATATGCACCGTACAAGCACCGCAAAGCCCCATACCGCAACCATATTTAGTGCCAGGCAAATCCAGGCTATCGCGTAATGCCCATAGTAACGGGGTATCCGGCTCCAGCTCCACAGGGCGGGCTTGACCGTTAATGTTCAAAGTGTATTTACTCATGGCAATGGCGGAGAGAGGAAGGAAATGTATATCCTAACGCAATCCTCTATTTTTAGCTTTGAGGAGCTTAGCCCACGATAGCCAGAGCAAATTTTTATTTTTATTGAGCTTACGTAAATCGATCCCCGCTTCGTTGCAGCGCCTTGCTGGAAAAATTATGCGTAAGTCCTATTTAGGTTTGAGAAGCGCCTACAAATTTAATAACGCAAACCCCATCTCCAATCTACCTGTACAATTGATGCCAGCCATCAAATAATGCTCTACATTGTAAGAATATCTTCACGATTGCAACCTAGAAAATTTCGATGAAACTCAGTCACTACAGCTTGTTACTCCCTCTGCTTAGCGGCGCTTTTTTGGCTGCTATTGCTCCGGCAGCCAGCGCTGCACCGGAAGAAATCCAAGTCTACATGGATGAGATCAATAATCCGCACGAGTTTGGACTTGATCTGCATAATAACTATGTGATCTCGGGAAACGGCACGCCCGATTATCCGGGTGCACAGGCACCGCGACATGTGTTCAGACTGACGCCGGAATTTTCTTACGGACTGACTAAAAATTGGGAATTAGGTGCGTATATTTTGACATCGCGGGACGCCCATGGCGGCTCGAATGTCGATGGCGAAAAACTCCGCATGAAGTATCTGGTCGATAAAGACGGAACATCCCCTTTTTTCTACGGTGCAAATCTGGAAGTCGGTCGGGTGAATCAACATATCGACCAGAATCCCTGGAATGCAGAGCTGAAAGGTATTTTTGGTTATCGTAAAGATCGCTGGACACTAGCGGCGAATGCGAATATCGACTGGAAAATTTCAGGTCCGGCACCCAGCCCGACCAGCCTGGAAATCGATTCTAAAATTGCGTATAAAACCGATCAGGGTTTTGATATTGGTCTAGAGAGCTATAACGAAATGGGAGCAATAAGGCATCTAGGGCAGCTCAATCAACAGAGCCAGACCATCTATGCTGTCATCGATACCAGTATCAAAGGCTGGGATCTGAATTTGGGTATCGGGCGCGGTCTAACGACGGTGTCCGACCGTTGGCTGCTAAAGGCTATTGTCAGTGTGCCGTTTTAAATCCGACTAATTCCAAACCTGTCCTGCGGCATTACGATCCCAAAACGTATTTGAACTGATGTGCCCTCTGCGCATCAAAATACATACTGAACGCGGGATGTGAACATATAACCATGTCGTCCGTAAATCGAACCGATTAAATAAGCCGCCTGATACTTGATGCTGGATTCTTTGCCTACGGGCACGCTGCCAAATAGCGCTGGTCCAGCGCGATGGGATTGCTGATCACGGGGCGCCCAATGGTCCCAGTCGCCTAATTCACCAAAGCCCTGCACGCCTAATTCCAACATCGGCTTCCAGCGATATTTGGTTTGCCACTGGTACTTCATTTGTGTCGCGCCGCCCTCGACCGACCGGTAAGTACGCTCAAAAAATACATTTCCGTTGAGCTGTAAACGCCCAAAATCAGTCTGCACTGCTGGGCCAATTTCTAATGTATAGCCTTCGTCAGTATCATGCCCGCGAGTCAAATTGGTATGCAAGGCAACGTCAACCGGATATTGTCCTTGCGTCAGCAAATAATCATTTTGCCAATTCCAGCTATCTAGTTTTAAGTCGGATTTAGAACTGCCAATATAGCTCGCATAGACCTCGGTGTACCAACGTGAAGTTACACCATAGCCAAATCCCAGCTCCGGCCAGATGGTTTGTCCCCGTCCGGGAAAGTTCGTCGTCCAATAGCGGAAATCGACTGACTTCTGGTCTTTGTTGTCGTACACCGACACAAAGTAGTAACCCGGCTCTGCCAATGCCGCTCCATAAGTCATCAGAATACTTAGTGCTATTGCTAAACGCTTCAACATGAGGACGCCTGGATGGATGGGTGGTTGTTTGTTTATTTGTTTGAATCAAGTTGATAGCATACTGGAAAAATCCAGGTCAACTTGAATAATAAATGTCCAATTAAAATACGCATCACCTAAGCGTTTTGGCCTGTAAGCCACAGAATGATTGGACTACTAAAATCGAGAACTCCTGTCTGTGCGATCAAAATACAAAATCATCGTAACAAAAGTCGACATCCCCAGCACAGTAGTTATCTAAGCTGGATCAGCCGGCGGCTATGGTTGAGCTGATTCAGGTCTGAAAGTGTCAATCAAAATTAAATGCTCACCGTCTCTGATCAATTCAAGAATCAAACTTTTTACTCTTGTGTCTAGCTTACATTCATTGTGTCGCGACTCATCGCTTATAAACGATGAGTGTTATAGAGGATTTTTTGCAATCTGGCTCATCAATTGGTACGATAAGTCTTTTGCAGTTTCGCCGGCAGGCGTTTTACGCCAGCCACATTGCGGCAGTGATTGCCTTTACCTCTCAATATTCGACCCATTTGTTACTTATGCAAAACAGCCTGACGCACAAGCCTGTAGAAATTAAAATCTCCACAGTAGTCGTAGTTGCCCTAATTTTGCATGCTGCACCAGTTGCAATCATAGAAGCAGCGTTAAAAGAAATGACGGCAGGTACGCCAGATTTTTTTGATGACGAATTCGCAGTGATCGATGTCGAGAATATCGCTTCCGAATCATTGGACTGGGTCAATTTGATCCCGCTATTTAAATCATTTGGACTCACTCCGGTCGCGGTCCGGAATGCACCAGAACAAGGCCACGCAGCAATCCGGGCGCATGGTTTGAGTATTGATATGGTGAGCCGACCACGTCAGGAGCCTGCTAGCACAGCAACAACTGCGGTGATTGAGGTGATACCTGAGAAGGCAGCAAAGCCTGAGCCGGTAACTGCACCAGCGCCAGTAGCAGCGACATCTGTCAGCAATTTACCTGCGATGGTGATTGATACTCCAGTGCGCGCAGGTCAGCGCATTTATGCCCGAGGTACCGATCTGATCATCACCGCCTCGGTCAATAATGGTGCCGAAGTGATTGCAGATGGCAGCATCCACATCTACGCACCATTGCGCGGTCGTGCCCTGGCAGGCGCAACTGGCAATACCGAAGCAAGAATTTTTGCCCTGAGCATGGAGGCGGAATTGGTCTCAATTGCAGGGATTTACCGCACGTTTGATACCGGATTCCCGGCCTTATTGCCAAATCATCCGGTACAAATCAAGCTTATTGGCGACAGTATTGAAGTATCATCGGTAAAATCGGCGGGTTGATATTTATTTATTAATATCATTATAAAAAATATATTGATTGCAAGCAGCCAAATAATCAAAAATCGCTTTCAGCAAATTGAGTTAAAAAATTAAAGGAGTTCTTTGTGGCAAGAATCATCGTTGTGACATCTGGTAAGGGCGGCGTAGGGAAAACAACTTCCAGTGCCAGCTTTTCGTCTGGCCTTGCCATGCGCGGACATAAAACTGCGGTGCTGGATTTTGACGTGGGTCTGCGTAACCTGGATCTGATTATGGGTTGCGAACGTCGTGTGGTGTATGACCTGGTCAACGTCATCAGCGGCGAGGCGACATTAAAGCAAGCGCTGATCAAAGATAAGCACTGCGACAATCTGTTTATTTTGCCTGCCTCGCAAACCCGCGATAAAGATGCCTTGACCGAAGAGGGCGTAGAACGTGTTCTGAACGAATTGATCAAGATGGATTTTGAATACATCATCTGCGACTCACCTGCGGGTATCGAGCGCGGCGCAGTGATGGCACTGACATTTGCGGACGAAGCAATTGTCGTCACCAATCCTGAAGTATCTTCTGTACGTGATTCGGATCGTATTTTGGGTATTATTCAGGCCAAATCCAAACGTGCTCAGGAGGGTGGTGAGCCGGTAAAAGAACATTTGCTGGTAACGCGCTATTCACCTAAACGGGTAGAAGCCGGTGAAATGTTGTCCTACACCGATGTACAAGAAATTTTACGCATCCCGTTGATCGGCGTGATCCCTGAATCGGAAGCGGTATTGCATGCGTCTAATCAAGGAAATCCTGCAATTCATATGAAGGGCAGCGATGTCTCTGAGGCGTATGAAGATGTGATCTCCCGTTTCCTAGGCCAAGAAGTGCCCCTGCGTTTTGTCAACTATGAAAAACCGGGTCTGCTGCAACGGATTTTTGGAGGTAAGTAATATGGCCTTGCTATCATTTTTATTTAACAATAAACCAAAGAGCGCCAACACCGCCAAAGAACGCCTGCAAATCATCATCGCCCGTGAACGCACCAGCCGTGACGGCTATGATTTTTTGCCAGCTCTACGTGAAGAACTGATCGCAGTTATTTCTAAGTACACTAAAGTCAACGCTGAAGACATCAAAGTATCACTTGATCGCCAAGGCAATTTAGAAGTGCTGGATGTGAATGTGGTGTTGCCAGACGTGGAATTGCGTAGCTAACAAAGATATAAGCGACTTTAGCGCTGCAACTATTGGATGCATTTGCCAAGTTTTACCCGAGATTTGGACTGCTTAAAAACGGCTCACTCTATACAGGAGTGAGCCGTTTTTTTTCGATTAGTAGCTTAGAAAAAATTATGTTTAACTTAATTTTTAAACATAGTTTTCAGGATTTTTCCAATTTTCTGTTTTTATTTCTTATGAAGAGCCGCTAGCATCAGGTTTTAACTTCAAAGGTCCATCTGACTAAAAATTCATCAAATAAAGCATATACTCCCCATAATTTTCTACAAATATGCCCTGGAAACCAATTTTTATATGGACAATAAATAATACTACTTACCAGTATATAAATTTATGCATTTTTTCTTACGTAAAACCACGTATCATTTTCACCAAAAATATAAAAAATAATCTTTTAGTCAACTTCTATCAGGAGTTGCTAAGCGCCTCTCCAAAACATTTTTATTTGGCAATATTAATTACTGCTTTTGTGACTAATTTAGAAAAAAATGGAGAAAATGCCTATTTATTTTGCTCATTATTACAAGCTTGCCTACAATCATTCTTGTGTTAGGTACAATGCTGTATCTTTACTACTCAATGATTGCTCAACCCCAATCTGTGTGCTCCCATGAGAATTGCCGTACTTGACGATGACAACAATTTATTAGAGCTGGTTTGCACCATCTTGACTGCGGCTGGCCATACCTGCCACCCTTTCCTAAGCGGTAAAGAGATGCTGCACAACTTACGTCGTGATAGCTACGACATGCTAATACTTGACTGGCAAGTTCCCGATTTAAGCGGAACTGAAATCCTGCACTGGGTCAGAGAGAAGCTATCACCCAATCTGCCGGTCTTGTTTATGACCAGCCGCTCTGGCGAAGACGATATCGTCGCGGGTCTGGCAGCGGGTGCAGATGATTACATGATCAAGCCGATACGCCGTAGTGAGCTAGTAGCGCGTGTGCAAGCGTTGTTACGCCGCGCGTACCCGGCGCAAACTATGTCGGAACATTTGCAATTTGGTATTTACAAGTTCGAAACGCGCGCTGGTCGTGTCAGTGTTAATGACGTGCCGGTTGAAATGACGCAAAAAGAATTTGATCTGGCACTGCTTTTGTTCCGCAATCTTGGTCGGCCTTTATCGCGTGCCTATATTTTAGAAGCGGTCTGGTCGCGTGATATTGATATTCCGTCACGCACCATGGATACGCATATCTCACGCGTCCGCAGCAAGCTCGAACTTCGGCCAGAAAACGGCTACCGGCTGGCTCCCGTTTATAGCTATGGCTATCGCCTGGAGCAAGTTACAGCGGAGCAGTAAGATTCATGCTTCAATTTCCTTTTTAAATCTTAGTTAGCACTTTGCCGAGGATATTGATCAGGGTACGGACTGAATAATTAGCAATCATATCTGCCACAGTATCTATTATCGACGTGTTTGATAGCTTGTCTGGCAGCTTGTTTAGGGTTTGATTCCATAGCTTGTTTTTATGACTTGCTAACAAATCCTGATACCAAAGCCAGGCCAATGTACCTTCGGAGATTCACATGTCGCTCGCTTCACGCCCTGCCCTCAATCCTTTGTTGCATTCCTCGCTGTATTCTTCTTTGCGTTCTTATTTTCGTACTTCTTTCTATTTTTCGCTGTCCTCGCAATTGCCATCACTGCGGTCATCGCTACGTAAAAACCTAACCCTGTTAATCCTAAGTATGGCGAGTTTAGTGCTGTCCATATCGAGCAGTGCTGTATTTGCCGCGCCAAAATCGACGGGTGAACCGGGCTCCATCTCGGGAACAGAAACCGATATGGTCTACTACGCTTTAGAGGGCGATACACTCTCTTCAATTGCGCAACGATTTACAGAAAAAACACCCAACTGGGTCATCATCGGTAAGGTCAACAATATTACCAATGACAGAACAATACCCATTGGCTCGCTCATCCTGATCCCATTAGACTTGTTACCCGCCGATCCGGTAGAAGCCAAAGTGCTGGCGATGGCTGGGACGTCAACAGCAAAATTACCCACTGGTGCCGAAGAGAATATTGCTTTAGGAAATGCCTATAAAGAGGGCACCATGATTACCACTGGTAAAAATGGATTTTTGACTTTGGTGCTACCTGACGACTCACGTATCTCAATTCCATCCAATAGTCAGGTCAAGTTGAGCAAATTACGTATCACTAAACACTCTAAAAGCCCGCGCACTGAAATTACCTTATTGCAGGGCCGGGTCGAGTCTAAAGTCACGCCATTGGAATCTAATAAAGGACGCTTTGAAGTCCGTTCGCCACTCGCCGTTGCGGGTGTCCGTGGCACACATTTCCGTGTCAGCGTGAATGATAATGGCATAGCGAATGAGGTATTGTCTGGCGGTGTTGCCGTAGGTTCGGTCAAAAAACCAAATACGCTGGTAATACCGGCCGGTAAAGGCAATGTAGTGACTCAACAAGGGGTGGGTGATGCGGTTGATTTATTACCACCACCTACACTGGTTGGTAGTTATCAATTACAAGAAAAACCAACACTGGTTTTCAATCTGGAAAAATCTAGTGAAGCAAAAAGCTACCATGTACAAATTGCCAGCGACGCGGCAATCCAAAATGTGTTGACAGAAGTTCGCTCAGCTGAAGAGCGTATAAAAATTGATGGTCTTGAGGATGGCAATTATTTTATCCGCGCCAGTACGATTGATAGCGTTGGACTTGAAGGCTTACCGTTAATCCAGGCATTCACTCTTAAAGCTCGCCCTGAACCACCTTTTAACGTACTACCTAAAGCGAAAATACGCGCAGAAAAAGTAGACTTTGTATGGACAGAGGCGGCTAATACGCAGGCATATCATTTGCAAGTTGCCAGTGATAATGCCTTCGAAAAAATCGTGCTGGATCAAAGCGATATCAAGGCAGTGCAATACAGTGCAGACAAACTTACTAACGGCAAATATTACTGGCGAATTGCAAGCATTACACAAAAAAATGGTATGGCAAATCAAGGCCCCTACAGTGACACAAAAGTAGTTAATTTTTTACCGGTTCAAAAGGTAAATCAACCTAGTGACAGAGATGCAAACTTTTTGACGTTTAACTGGCCGTCCGAACCCGGTCAAGTCTTCTTGATACAAATTGGACGTGATCCTAGTTTTGCCGATATCTACTTTTTCAGAAAAATAGATAAACCAGAATTACAAATTCCTCGTGTAGCTCCTGGCGACTATTTTATTCGTGTCAGAGCGACGGATGCAGACGGGTATGTTGGTGAATTTTCAGCACCGCAAAAATTTACTGTTGAATCTCGCTGGGTTAGCCGCTCTGGCGATCCGATCAAATCTGGCGACGCTGTCGTCAAACCGAGCTTTTAATTCCGGCATTAAATCTCTTGTAATTTCATGCGTTGCTATTCAACAGACTCTATAAATATTCAATGAATAAAAACATCAAAGTTGAAAGGATCGCTCTACGAGAATGGCTGGCCATCAGCTTTCTGATGTTATTGCTGACGGTGGGATTAGCATCGACCAATGTACTCAATCGCATCGATTTAAGCTTGTATGATCGGTTCATGCAAGCCAATTCCATCCCTGCCCGTGATGACATTATCATCGTAGCGATTGATGATTACAGCCTTGCTGAACTGGGTAAATGGCCTTTTACTAGAGAGCACCATGCGGAGTTATTGCGGCAACTTTCTGCTGCCAAACCACTGACCATCGGTATCGACGTTTCGTTCACCGAAGCAGAGCCGGTACAAGCGAACCAGACAAGTGGTGACCAACAATTAGCCGAAGCATTAAACCAGAATAATGTTGTTGTGCTGCCTTTATCATCCGAAAGCGCAGGCAAAGGATTAACCATCTTAAAGCCGATACCTATATTTGCCAGCGCCGCACGACAGCTAGGCCATATCCATCTGGAATTAGATCAAGATGGTGTCGCACGCAGCGTTTTTTTACGAGAAGGGATGAATGGTGAAATGTGGCCGCAATTTGCACTAGCGATGAAGGATATCGGCACTAAAATTGCGCCTGGCACAGAGATAAATTTGCCTGGTGCCAGAGCACCTGCCGGCGATCATGCCAAAGACAACCCGGCATTAAATAACTCAACTAAAAACAGCTCAACTAAATCTGGTACGGCACAAAACATCCAAGGCATATGGCAACGTGATTACCAAATGCATATCCCGTTTTATGGCAACAATGGCCACTTCACTTCGGTACCTTATGTTGCGGTCTTGCGCGGCGAGGTTCCCGCTAGTTTTTTCAAAAACAAATATGTCTTAGTCGGCCCTACCGCGATCGGCATGGCAGATGCCTACCCAACACCTGTCTCTGGAGAAGACGGCAATATGGCAGGGATAGAGATCCATGCCAACGTCCTGGCTAGTCTGCTGGATAATCGCTCCATCCATTTTGCTGCCAGCTGGCAAACTAGCTTGTATTGTTTTGCTTCTGTCTTGATCGCATTGCTAGGCTATTTACTTTTATCACCGCGGATCGCTTTAATAGTCACCGTGATTTTGTTTACATGCTTATTGTTGATCAGTTATTTAGCATTGCGCGAAGGCGTATGGCTACCGCCCACTGCGGCATTGTTTATTCTGATTATCGCTTACCCGCTCTGGAGCTGGCGCCGGCTAGAAGCCGCCATTAGGTATCTAGGTGAAGAATTTATCTTACTGGACAATGAACCTCATTTGCTTCCTGAGCTACAGATCGATCTGGATGACGAAGAAAAAAGTCGTCCCTTGCAAGATCGCTTAGAACAACGGATCGATGCAATGCAACTGGCGGCACGCCGGGTGCGTGATCTACGTCAGTTTGTGAGCGACAGCTTAAGTAGCCTGCCTGATGCTACGCTAGTCACCACCACAGACGGCAATGTGTTGATGTCCAACCAGGTTGCCAAAGATTATTTTAGTAGTATAGGCATACCGCAAGTGAACGATGCCTTGGTACCCTATTTATTCGCCAAAATGAGTAATCCGCAAGCGATGGACCAAACTGCCAGCAACGCATTTAGCTGGTGGCATTTGCTAGATTTACATCAAAGCAAAACGATGGCAAGCGGTATAGAAGTGGTAGATCCCCGCAGTCGTGACTTGTTGATCAAAAGTGCACCTTGCTATTCCAGCAGCAAAGAACTGGTGGGCTGGATTGTCAGTCTGATCGACATCACTAATATCCGCGCAGCAGAGCGCAGCCGGGACGAGACCTTACATTTTATCTCGCACGATATGCGCGCTCCGCAAGCATCTATTCTGGCGCTGCTGGAGCTGCAACAAGACTCCGCTACCGCTTTACCACAAGCAGAATTTTTAAGTCGTATCGAAAAAGCTTCCCGTATCACGCTCGGGCTGGCAGATAACTTTGTGCAGTTAGCACGCGCTGAATCGCAAGATTATCGAATGGAAGACACGGACTTCCAGGATATCTTGTTGGATGCGACCGAAGAAATGTGGACACTCACCCGGACCAAAAATATCCGCATCTCGAGTCAAATACCAGCAGGTGACTATCCGGTACGGGTTGATCGGGCGTTAATGACGCGCGCTCTGACCAATTTGCTCTCTAACGCGATCAAATATAGTCCGCCCAACACGATGATCAGTTGCAGCCTGGAATACGAACGGGGTCTGGCAGAAGCCTCCGTCATTTGCTCTATCAGCGACCAAGGTTATGGCATCGCCAGAGCCGATCAGCCCAAATTATTCCAGCGCTTTCAACGTTTTAGAAATGGCGAGCAACCCAAAAATGATGGCGTTGGTCTAGGGATGGTATTCGTCAAAGCAGTGATTGATCGTCATCATGGTCAGATCAGTTTCGTCAGCGCCCCCAACGAAGGCACGACCTTTAATATCAAATTACCAGCATTTAGTATTTGATCTGGTTTGATTTATATTGATCTGGATCAAACCATGTAACTGTGCAGAAACTTGATCTGCGCTAAGCGTTATAATGGCAGCCGTGTTTGCCGGTGTTTGCAAGTGTTTGCAACTACTTCAGCAGGCGATCTAAGCATTTGATCTACATTAAGCTGCCTAAGCCATACGCCCTAACCGCCCAATTATGCAACTACTAGCTGTTGGCCTCAACCACACGACTGCGCCAGTGTCGCTCCGCGAAAAGCTGGCGTTTTCGCCTGACCAGATTGGTCCGGCGGTGGTGGCTGCACGCTCCTGGTTTGGTCGCGACGGATTCAATCAGCAAACGGAAGTGGAGGCAGCGATTTTATCGACCTGCAACCGTACCGAAATGTATGCGGCGAGCCATGTGGATAATCCGGTCGATGCGACTGCGCATTTTTTGGCAGATTTCCACAAATTGCCTTATGCCGAGTTGCGCCATCATCTGTACACGCTGCCGCAAGACAATGCTGTCCGCCATGCTTTCCGCGTAGCGTCTGGTCTGGATTCGATGGTGTTGGGCGAACCGCAAATTTTAGGTCAGATGAAAGACGCCGTGCGCCAGGCAGATGCCGCGGGTGGGCTTGGCACTTATCTGCATCAGTTATTCCAGCGTACTTTTGCCGTCGCAAAAGAAGTCCGCAGCACCACTAAAATCGGTGCGCACAGTGTGTCAATGGCAGCTGCTGCTGTACGTTTGTCGCAGCGGATTTTCGATAAAATTTCTGAGCAACATGTGCTGTTTATCGGCGCTGGCGAAATGATCGAATTATGCGCCACCCACTTCGCTGCACAAAATCCGAAGAGCATCACCATCGCCAACCGCACGCTGGAACGCGGCGAAGTACTGGCGCATCGGTTTAATGGCAAAGCAATCCGTCTGGCAGAACTACCAAATAGTTTGTCCCAATTTGACATCATCATCTCTTGCACGGCGTCGTCATTGCCGATTATCGGTCTAGGCATGGTTGAACGCGCAGTCAAAGCGCGTCGTCATCGCCCTATGTTTATGGTCGATCTGGCGGTACCACGCGATATTGAGTCAGAAGTCGGCGCGCTGGATGACGTGTTTCTATACACCGTCGATGATCTGGGTAATGTGGTGCAAACTGGTAAAGAAAATCGCCAGGCAGCGGTGACGCAGGCAGAAGCAATTATCGAAACCCGTGTGCAGTCCTTTATGCATTGGGTGGACGGACGTCTGGTAGTACCGATCATTCAGGATTTACATGAAAACAGCGAAGCGATGCGTTTGCTCGAACTCGAACGAGCTCGTAAGATGCTTGCCCGCGGGGATGATATTGAAGCTGTGTTAGAAGCACTGTCCAAAGGCATCACCGCCAAATTTCTGCATGGCCCGCAACAGGCACTCCATCAGGCCAGCGGCGATGAGCGCGCCCGACTTGCGACGCTATTGCCACAACTATTCCGCACCAAGCGTTAGCGACGCACAAAACTCATCTGATGACACTGGCAATTTGCTACTCATCATCAAACTCGAATCAAAACTGATGCGCGCCAAGAACGACTGCGTATCTGCAATAATCCCATAGTGACAATCTCACTGTACTCACAATAACAGGTAAGACGATGAAACCATCCATGCTCTCTAAACTCGACCAATTGGCAGAACGCCTGGTTGAAGTGGGTCAACTATTAAATCAGGAAGGCGTCACCAATGACATGGACAACTACCGCAAGCTCACCCGTGAGCATGCCGAGTTGGAACCCTTGGTGGAGCTGTATAAGAACTATCAGCAAGCACAAAACGATATCGATTCGGCGCAAGAAATGATGGCAGATCCTGAGATGAAAGATTTTGCTCAGGAAGAGATCAATGACGCCAAACAGCGCATGGAAGAGTTGCAAGTCGATTTGCAAAAAATGCTTCTGCCAAAAGATCCGAATGACGAACGTAATATTTTACTGGAAGTTCGCGCCGGTACCGGTGGCGATGAGGCGGCGTTATTTGCGGGTGACCTGCTGCGCATGTACACGCGTTTTGCTGAACGCAATCGCTGGCAAATCGAAATGATGTCCGAATCCCCGTCCGAACTGGGCGGCTACAAAGAAGTCATCATCCGCATCGCCGGTTTTGGTGCTTACTCAAAGCTCAAGTTCGAATCCGGCGGTCATCGCGTACAACGTGTGCCAACCACCGAGACGCAAGGTCGCATTCACACTTCTGCATGTACCGTCGCGGTAATGCCAGAGGCAGATGAACTGGCCGATGTCGTGATCAATAATGCCGATTTGCGTATCGACACCTTCCGCGCCTCCGGTGCAGGTGGTCAGCATATTAATAAAACGGATTCTGCCGTGCGTCTGACCCACTTACCGACCGGGATCGTAGTCGAATGCCAGGACGGTCGCAGCCAGCATCAAAATAAAGCCCAGGCGATGCGCGTTCTGGCAACCCGCATCATGGACGGTCAGATGCGCGCGAAACAAGCAAAAGAAGCAGCAACCCGTAAGAGCCTGATCGGCTCGGGCGACCGTAGTGAACGTATCCGCACCTATAATTATCCGCAAGGCCGCATGACCGATCACCGCATCAACCTGACTCTGTACAAACTAGACTTTATTTTGGACGGCGATCTGGTGGAGCTGACCAATGCGCTGGTGGCAGAACATCAGGCAGAATTGCTGGCAGCTTTGGGTGTTGATGGAATTTAAAATGGGCTAAAGCAGGTATGGCAGATTCAACGTGAATTCACACGGGACAAATGCCAAAATACATATACTCCCCCATAAATTAAGTGAAATATAGCATTACGTCCAAATAATATATGGACGATTAAAATATACACAGATGGAGTATTTTAAAATCATTCTATTCAATCTCTGCGCACTTAGCCAAAGCTATCAACCATGATCAGAATTGAACCAGACCAATGGCTGCCGCACACTTACGCAAAAGCGCTAAGTCTGGTCGATATGCTTCGTCACCCGGCAGCCGATTACGAGGCTATGACCGCGATTGAAAAAGACAGCTTGCGGCAATCACAAATGGAAGCGGACGAAGTGGTGCGTATCTTAGGTTTCCATAACGTCCATGCGCTGGTCATGAAATCAGATCAGGTGCTGGGCTGGTTACCAGTAAGCATCCTCGCTGTTGATGCGACGCTGACCGCGTTTGTACTACCGCAATCAGCGCAACTTTCTGCAGAAACCTTCTTTCAGCAATGGCAAAACACTCCCTACATCTGGGGCGGCATCACACTTCATGGAGTAGATTGTTCAGGCCTCACGCAACGTTATTTTTTAGATGTACTGAATCAATGCATTCCCAAAAACACCTACGACCAGCGCCGTGCAGGTATCAGCAAGGCCTTGGCGGATATCACAAATAATGATCTGGTTTTTTGCACTCGCATCGGTGGTCGTGGCATTCATCACGTCGGCATTTATATCAACTCAGACATTTTGCATGCGCATGGTGAGCGCGGTGTGATCAGGCAAACTCTGGATGAATTTATGAGCCAGTATCAACTACTTGATGTCGTCAAGATTGATGTTTGATTTATGTTTTATGTTGCAAAGAGCTATCTATCAAGCATCAGTTAAAGCGTAGCTTACAATTTATTAAGCCCGTCGCCGAACCAAATCGAGCTTTACGTATCCTAATTTGCAGGTGGTGTAATTCCACGAACCAGTACACAATGCGCGTATTGTTTTTATTGATGGCACGTTGTTACTATATTTGCATAGATTGCAACGTAAGCAAACCCAGCTCACTATGAATCCTACAAAACCACTACTAATTTCTATCGCCTCTGTTTGTATTGCCTTACTAGGGATCGCCTTATACCTGCAACTGGTTGAAAAAATGCTGCCCTGCCCTTTGTGTGTAATGCAGCGCTATGCATTTGTTATGGTCGCCTTGTTTTGCCTGCTAGCGCTGGCATTGCCCGATGTTGGGCGTCGGCTCGCCAGTGCAATGGCGCTGACCGCATCGGCTTTCGGACTAGGCGTTGCTGCTTACCATGTGTGGATATTAGCCAATCCGCAATTAACTTGCGGTATCGATCCGCTGGAAACATCGCTGAATAAGATTTTTCCGGCCAAGCTGCTGCCGACGATGTTCCGAGCGGATGGCATATGCGAAACACCTTATGAACCGATTTTGGGTTTATCCATACCAGCGTGGTCAGCCGTATGGTTTGGCACTTTTTCAATTGCGCTCTTGGTTATCCTTATTCAAAACCGTAAAGCGCAAAGGCGCCATTTATTTAGAAGTCTGCGGTGATTAGTTCATATTGAAAACAGGCTTGCCAGTTTTAGAATTACGATCTACATCATTAGCGCAATATCACAAAAAATCTCGACTATATTACCCACCAAGCAGCAAGCGAACAGATACCGACATGTCGATTTCTATAGCAACTTTTTTACTGAATCGGACATAAAAATGGAATGGATTAAAGAAGGCATCACGCTTGCCGACTGCCAAAAAGCAGGCCCTCTGGATTTGATCGACACCCGCATTTTATTGATGCATGCATTAGGTTTAAGCCGGATACAACTGATCACCCAGTCGGACATGCAGCTCACCGCTGCGCAGGCGCAGCAAGTCGGCGATCTGCTGCAACGTCGTTATGATGGTGAGCCAATTGCCTACCTGATCGGTGAGCGAGAATTTTTTGGACTGCCTTTCCACATCACTGCAGATGTTTTAATCCCCCGACCAGATACAGAATTATTAGTCGAGCTGGCAATTCAGCATACGCCGCAAAATAGTCGCGTTCTGGATATGGGTACGGGCTCAGGCGCAATCGCGATTGCAATTGCACATCAACGGCGTGATACGCATGTCAGTGCAACGGATATCAGCGCAGCTGCGGTAGCAGTAGCACAAAAAAATGCTGACAGAAATGTTCCTGACGCGAATATGCATATTTGTGAAAGTGACTGGTATAGCGCACTCGCAGGTCAGCATTTTCATACTATCGTAGCCAATCCGCCTTATATCCAAAAAGATGATCATCATCTGAGTCAGGGCGACCTGCGCTTCGAGCCGACTGTCGCTTTGACGGATCATGCAGATGGTTTAACGAACTATCGGCATATCATCAAGAATGCGGCAGAACATCTGTACCCTCAAGGCTGGCTGCTGATGGAGCATGGCTATAACCAAGCGCAAGCAGTGCGTGATTTATTGACGCAACATGGTTTCATTGAAGTGCAAAGCTGGCTTGATTTATCGGGAATCGATCGCGTCAGTGGCGGTCGCCTGAAGTAAGCAAGCGGTAATTCAGTCGTAACTCCCGCCGCAAAAGTATCCTCAGATATTGCCAGGATGCTCAGGATTACGTAGCGATAATCTAATCTCTACGCACAATCCGCCGTCCTTGCGATTGGAGGCTGAAATACTACCACCATGGGCGAGGATGACGCGCTGAGCGATGGCTAGGCCCAAGCCATAACCATCATCACCCCGGGTATTGGGGCTGTTGTTGGTACTGTTATTGACGTTACTATCGAGCTCTGTACTAAGGCTAGTATTTAAACTAGAGGTCGAGTTACTACCGCGATAAAAAGGCTCAAAAATCGCCTGCAACTCATCCTCTGGTACGCCTTGTCCTTGATCCAATATACGGATCAATAACTCCTGGTCCGCTGATAACAACTGCACCTCAAAAGTAATGATGCCAAGCTTGGCAGTATGTTTGATTGCATTACGGACGACATTTTCAAGGGCGCGATACAGCAATTCATAGCGCCCTTGCAGCATAATGTTGCCACCCAAGGTGACACTCGAAAAAACCAATTGCTTGTGTTTGGACTCTGCCTCAAATCCTGCGTTATCCACCACTTCCGCCAGCAATTCATCAATCTGAATCGCGTCCATGCTAGCCATGACACCAGCCTCAATCCGCGACAAGGTGAGTAACTCCCCCACCAGCTTATCCATCCTTACCGCTTCGCGCTCTACCCGCTCCATGGTGGCCTCGACGCGCTCCGGCTGTTGGCGCGCTAATCCGATCGCCGCTTGCAAACGAGCCAGAGGTGAACGCAACTCGTGCGATACATCGTGCAACAGCCGGCGCTGACTTTCCATTAATTTGGAAAGCTGTTCTGCCATATTGTCAAATTCACGCCCCAGATCAGCCAACTCATCGCGCCGTCGTCCCATGCTACTGCCAACCCGTGTTTGTAAATTACCCGCAGCCAAAGAGAGAAAAGCAGAACGCAAATTACGAATAGGTTTGGAGGTGTACCAGGCCAGCAAAGCGGCAAATAACAGACTAACGATTAAGGCGGCCACCATGGGAACAAACGCAGAAAACCCATCAGGTGGATAAGCTGAATGCAGCCGGTGGCGACGTAAATGCGGCGGCAAATTGTCGTCCTGCTCTGGCCACATTCTCAGCTGATCCGGGTTCGGCGGAACGTACGATTCTGTCGTGGAACTAGCACTACTAGCACTAGCGCCAGTTTCAAGATGCAATTGCATGTGTTCACGAATTCCCGCAGCGAGCATCGCTTGTTCGCTTTGATGTCGCAGCGATAGAGTAACGCCAATCCCGACAATACCCGTGACTTGTGCCAGCCAGATAAAAAAGAAAAACTTCCAGAACAGACGCCCCACCGCCTACTCCTTAGTCAGCAAGTAACCTTGACGATAGACGGTCTGAATGATCGTACGTCCATCAATTAGAGGGCCAAATTTTTGGCGGATGCTGCTGATATGGACATCGATATTACGATCAAATCGCGCGAGCGGACGACCCAATCCCTGTTCTGATAAATCCGTTTTGCTGACGGTATGACCAGCATTTTTTGCCAGTACCTCCAATAAGCTGAACTCTGTACTGGTCAAATCCAGATGCTTGCCATCCCAATCTGCGCGACGCTGCGCCTGCCAGATCGTTAATGAACCAATGACCAGCGGATGCGCCTGCGCTTCGGTACCGGCAACGACTTGTGTACGTCGCAAAATCGCACGAATCCTTGCCAGCAATTCACGCGGGGTGCATGGCTTGGGGACATAATCATCTGCGCCCAATTCCAGACCGATAATGCGATCGACGTCATCGCCTTTAGCGGTCAACATCAAGACGGGCAAACGACTTTCTGCACGAATCCGTCGCAAAGCCTCAATCCCGTTCATACGCGGCATCATTACATCCAGCACCATAATGGCGTAATCCCCCATTAAAGCTTCTGCAACGGCTCGTTCGCCATCATGCACGGTCGTAATGAGATAGCCTTCACGCTCTAGGTATTCTTTGAGCATATCAACTAATTCAACATCATCATCTGCGAGTAAAACTTGGGTCATGTAAAACCTTGTTGTAAAGCGTGGCGTTGAAGGTGGCTAACAGAGTGGCTTATAGAGTGACTTTTAGGGCGGCGGCAAGAATATGATAGGACACATCGCCACCTGTGTGGAGCAGCTTGTACCGAGGCAAACTAAATTCGCTAAACGAAATCATCGAATTATCCTAAAAACGGCAGCTGAGGAGCCGAAAAAGGGGCAATCAGGTTCGTAGTGCTCTCACCAAAACCGTGACGCTGAAAACACTGAAATGATTCAATTGAATCAAATACTAATTAGTACTGACAAGTACTGACAAGCGGTCAACTGCCTTTTGTAGGATTATCATACCTAAAATACCGACTCGGCTAGGATTAGGCAACGATGATTTACCCAGTTTTACAGCAAATACTTGCCTCACGGACAAACTATCATCGATATCCAATATCGGTTTCCGGCAATCCGGCGTAGAAAAAAACTAGATTTTGTCCCGCTCGCACCTTGAAGTCGCTTGCTTATAGCCATCATTCAAAAAATAAAACCTACACATACTGAGGGTAGGTATATCAATATAAAAATGAATTGTCCATATCTTAATTGGACAATACGTGATTATTTTTAGATACTCCCTATATTATTCATATTATCGGCTTGACTACTGCGACTACAGCGTGATGTCAAGACTGGTGCAATCACACAGAGCGCGTATCATCTGCGACTTGATTTTAATTCTCAGAGTTTATCTCTCATACCATTATTTATGCTGCCTTCCATCGAACAACGTCTCGCCCTAGAACTTGCCGCCAAACCAGTACAAGTGGCTGCTGCTATTGCCCTGCTGGATGAAGGCGCGACCGTGCCTTTTATTGCGCGTTATCGCAAAGAGGCGACCGGCGGTTTGGACGATATCCAATTGCGCTTGTTAGAAGAGCGTCTGCGCTATCTGCGCGAGCTCGAAGACCGTCGCTCTGCGATCATTTCTTCGATTGAAGAACAAGGCAAGATGACCCCGGTGCTGCTCGATGCAATCACGCATGCCGAAGACAAAACCCGACTCGAAGATTTATATTTGCCGTACAAACTCAAGCGCCGCACCAAGGCACAGATTGCAATTGAAGCGGGCTTGCAAGATTTGGCCGATGCCTTGCTGGCTGACCCGGGCAAGAATCCAGAAGAAGAAGCTGCCGCCTATTTAAAAGCGCCCTTCAGCACCAGCAATGGCGACAATCCGGGCGTGGCCGATACCAAGGCAGCGCTTGATGGTGCACGCCAGATTCTGATGGAACGCTTTGCCGAAGATGCGTCCTTATTGCAAGCGATCCGCGAATACCTGCTGGACCACGGCATTGTCGAATCCAAAGTCGTCGCAGGTAAGGAAGAAGCTGGCGCCAAGTTTGCCGACTATTTCGATTACTCCGAAACCTTGGGCACCATTCCATCACACCGCGCCCTAGCGATGTTCCGCGGACGCCGCGAAGAAATGCTGGCGGTCACTTTGCGCCTGGATACAGAAGAAGAAAAGCCAAAATGGGATGCGCCGCTCAATCCTTGTGAAAGCCGTATCGCCGCTAAGTTTGGCGTCAGCAATATCGGTCGCCCTGCCGACAAATGGTTAGCCGACACGGTGCGCTGGAGCTGGCGCGTCAAAGTATTTATGCATCTGGAAACCGAATTGATGGGCAATCTGCGTGAGAAGGCTGAAGTCGAAGCGATTCACGTATTTGCCTTGAATTTAAAAGCCCTGTTGCTGGCCGCCCCGGCTGGGCCACGCGCCACTATGGGACTCGATCCCGGTCTGCGTACTGGCGTCAAAGTGGCGATCGTTGATGCCACTGGCAAGGTCATGGAATACGCCACCATTTATCCGCATCAGCCGCGTAACGATTGGGATGGATCACTGCATGTATTGGCGCAGTTGGCGGCGAAACATAATGTCTCTTTAATCTCGATTGGTAACGGCACTGCGTCGCGTGAAACCGACAAACTCGCGCAAGATTTAATCAAGCTAAAGCCTGAACTCAAACTGACGAAAATCGTGGTATCAGAAGCCGGAGCATCGGTGTATTCCGCGTCAGAATTTGCGTCGAAAGAACTACCGGATTTAGATGTATCCATTCGTGGCGCGGTATCCATTGCGCGTCGCTTGCAAGACCCGCTTGCAGAGCTGGTGAAGATCGATCCGAAGTCGATAGGCGTCGGTCAGTATCAGCATGATGTCGGCCAATCGCAACTCGCCCGTTCGCTCGATGCGGTGGTGGAAGATTGCGTCAATGCGGTCGGTGTCGATGTCAATACAGCCTCTGCACCGTTGTTGGCACGTGTGTCGGGTTTGTCGTCGTCAGTGGCGCAAAGTATCGTGAATTATCGTGATGCCAAAGGCATGTTCACCTCGCGTGCCGATCTGCGGTCAGTGCCGCGCCTAGGTGATAAAACATTTGAACAAGCGGCTGGATTCTTGCGCGTGATGGGCGGAAATAATCCACTCGATGCGTCAGCAGTTCATCCTGAATCCTATCCATTGGTGGAAAAAATCCTGGCGGATATCAAGAGAGATGTCGCAGGTGTAATCGGTGATGAACGCTTGCTGAAATCACTCAATCCGGCAAAATATGCAGACGAACAATTCGGTATCCCGACCATTACCGATATTTTGAAAGAACTGGAAAAACCAGGCCGCGATCCTCGCCCTGAATTCACCACAGCGACCTTCAAAGACGGCGTCGAAGAAATCCGCGATCTGCGTCCCGACATGATATTGGAAGGTGTAGTCACCAACGTCGCAGCATTCGGTGCGTTTGTCGATATTGGCGTGCATCAAGATGGATTAGTGCACATTTCTGCACTCTCCAACACCTTTGTCAAAGACCCTCATACCGTCGTCAAAGCGGGACAAGTCGTCAAAGTAAAAGTGCTGGAAGTCGATGAAAAGCGCAAGCGTATTGCGCTGACCATGCGACTGACTGACTCTGCGCCACAACCAGGCAGCACGCCAGAGCAAAAAGCAGATCGTAATGACGCAAAACGTCTGGATCAGCATCGCCAGCGATCGCCGGCCCCAGCCGCACCAAGCACGGGCAGCAGCGCGATGGCGGCCGCTTTTGCCAAGCTGCGTTCATAGTTAGACTGAAATAGAAACTGAGGCAAAGCCCAATATACTCCCCTTATTTTTTATAAAAATAGGCTGATCGTCCAGACTTTATTAGGACGATCTAAATATACAAGAGGGGAGTATATTTATTTGCATAGTATGCCTTTGTCGATTACCTGATCAAAAAAATCGTATCAAGATCAAGTGTTCCTCACATATCCAGCATAAAAAAAACCACGCGGGCTAACAGGCAGAGCATTTTTGCGGAAGTCCTATTTCCTTTATAATGACGCCATATTGTTAACCAAGGAATAGCCATGAGCGACGTTCAAGCCTGGATCAAAGAAACCGTAACCCAAAACCCTATCGTACTGTTCATGAAAGGTACTGCGCAATTTCCACAGTGCGGCTTTTCTGGACGTGCCATCCAATTGCTAAAAACCTCCGGCGCAACAAATTTGGTCACGATCAATGTACTAGAAGACCCAGCGGTACGCCAAGGGATAAAAGATTTTTCTAACTGGCCAACCGTACCGCAGTTGTACGTCAACGGCGAATTCATCGGCGGCTCCGACATCATGAATGAGATGTTTGAAAACGGCGAACTACAAGCCTTGATCAAAGCCTGATTTACTTTAGCATCGTCATCATCCCAATATGCCAACACCCCAACGCCTGATTATCGCCATCACTGGCGCCACAGGCGCGGTGTATGGCGTGCGTTTGCTACAAGCTATCCGCGACTTGCCGCAGATAGAGAGCCACCTACTGATTTCTGAAGCCGGCACATTGACGCTGCATCAAGAATTAGAAATGCGCCGCAAAGACGTTGAAGCACTGGCAGATGTTGTGCATAACGTGCGTGACGTGGGTGCTAGCATCGCTAGCGGTTCGTTTCAATCGGACGGCATGGTCATCGCACCATGCTCGATGAAAACTCTGGCCTCCGTCGCCCACGGCATGGCAGATAATCTGATCACCCGCGCTGCCGATGTCGTCCTCAAAGAACGCCGCCGGTTGGTATTGATGGTGCGCGAAACGCCATTCAATCTGGCGCACTTACGCAATATGACTGCCGTTACAGAAATGGGCGGCATCATCTTCCCCCCGCTTCCCAGCTTTTATCACAAACCTGCCAGCATTGACGAGATGGTGCAACACACCACTGCCAGAGTATTAGACCTGTTTAGCATAGCGACCGAACTGGCACCCCGCTGGAGCGGCATGAAGTCAGGAACAGAATAATTATCTGCTCAACCTGATACTCGTTTGAAATCCTTATTAAAATGAAATTAGTGTTGGTATAATGAAAACGAAATTTCAAGTTAATGCTCTATAACTTGACTTCAACCCAGATTTTCCATTGGAACAGCGACAAGTGTGCCTTTGGCGGACTGACTGGGTAGACGCGACGACGACGCAAGCTGCATCTTGCTAGGAGGAGCAACAACGCCAGGCAGTTCGGCAAAGGTGCAATTGTCGCTGTAGCGGTCTAATGGAAAATCTGGGTTCAAAGTACCGCACTCGGAATCGACCAATTGGGATGTTCAACTTCCATGTATCAAACACTTTTAGCAAAGAGCAAATAAATGAACATCCATTTTTTAAAATTTGCAGTCACAAGCGTCGCGCTAGTAGTAGGGTTGGCAGCTTGCGGTGGTGGCAGCAGCAGTAGCAGCACTTCCGGGGGCGCTACCAGTAACCAGGATACGATTGCGCCTGTCGTCGTAGCGCCATCGGCAACGACCATCAAACTTGCCTTGGGGGAGACTGCAATTTCTTCTGCTGATGTGCGTCTCGCAGCGTTTTTATCCGGCGCCAAAGCGACTGACAATATCAGCGTGGTCGGTGCAATTACTAATAATGCGCCGAGCAGCTTTCCAATTGGTGACACCATCGTTACCTTCACCGCTAAAGATGCTGCCGGCAACGCTGGCACGGCGACATCCACAGTAACCATAGCGACAGCTGTGCAATCGCTGTTGGCTGGTAGCATAGGCGGTCTTGGAAATCTGGATGGCATTGGTCAAGCGGCGCGCTTCAATGATCCAAGCGGCGTTGCGCAAGATGCTAGCGGCAATGTGTATGTCATTGATAACTATACGATACGCAAAATCACGCCGTCTGGCGTGGTGAGCACATTGGCGGGTACCAAAGGTAGCGCCGGAAGTGTCGACGGCACTGGCGCTAGCGCGAAATTCAATTTCAGTACGCTATCGGGAATTACGGTTGATAGCAACGGCAACTTATATGTCACAGAAAATCAACTGATCAGAAAGATCTCATCCACTGGGGTTGTGACTACCTTAGTGTTACGTGCAGCTGCTGGTGATACTGCGTTGACGTCTATCGGGGAATTACGAGGCATCGCGGTAGATAAAAGCGGCTCACTGTATGTCGCCAATTACGGCTTCAATACTATTCTCAAAATAGCATCCGACGGCACGATATCTACCTTTGCGGGCAAGGCTAAAGCCGCAGGCGGTATTGACGGCACGGGTTCTGCTGCGCGATTTTATGATGTTGGAGCATTAACGATAGATCAAAACGGAACACTTTATGTTGCCGCATCAGGGTACGCTACTACAATCCGTAAGATAACATATGATGCGATAGTGACAACAATGAACTTAAGCTATACGAATATTACAAATACCGATGTTATCTACGTGGGTATAACCGCTGATAGCACGGGTAATTTATACACGATAGCTAGAGATTCCTCTAACCTGAATACGATTCTTAAAATCACACCAACCGGCATTGCCAGTTCTGTGTCTGTGCCGAGCAATGACTCTAGATCTTACGGCATCTCAGTAGATGCAACGGGCAATATCATTTTTGCGAACCAGCAATCAGGGACGATTAGCAAAATTAGTCCTGCGGGTGCGGCCACCGTGTTGGCCGGGGCGGCAGAAGTCAGAGGCTACGCTGATGGGGTTGGTAGTGCCGCACAATTTAACTTCAGCTTCTCGCCAAGCTACACCGCCGACACTGGCGGCGGCGCGGCGGTCGACGCTAGTGGCAATATTTATGTAGCCGATACACAAAATTACACCATTCGTAAAATCACCCCGGGTGGAGTAGTGAGCACATTTGCAGGCTCTGCTGGCCTTAAAGGAACCGTCAATGGTACCGGTACCTCAGCCAGATTCTCTGGCCCAAGGTCCATCGCCATAGACAATCGTGGCAATTTATACGTCACTGATTATAGCTTCACTCCTGGCGGCGCACCATACGGCGCTTTTGATCAGTATTCGAACTGCACGGTGAGGAAAATCACAGCAGCAGGTGAAGTGAGTATTTTTGCGGGAACACTTAGCCAGTACATTGGTAGCAGCAGATGCGACCCCCCATTCAACGCACCTGAGGGTATTGCTGTGGATAGTAGCGGTAACCTATTTGTCGCGGATAGATACAATCAAACAATATTCAAAATTACTTCAAATGGCGTCACCAGTACGTTTGTTGATCGCGTAGCATCTTCAAACTTTTATCAAACGCCTTTCGAGCTAGCAATCGATGTCAGCAATAATTTGTACCTAACCACAACTGCTGCACCTGGTATGACTGGTTTTGGTGGCACCGGTAGTGGGATCTTTAAGATATCGCCGACAGGAACTATTTCTAGTCTATCGAGCATTACTACCGCTGCTGGAATTGCCGTCGATTCTTCAGGGAACGTATTTCTAGCCGATCCCACTAAGAATAGCGTTAATAAAATAATACCATCTGGAGTAAGTAGCACTATAGTAGGCACAACTGGCGATGTCGGCATCCGCCTTGGGCAGTTGCCAGCTAACATCTGGCGACCAAAAGGTATTGCAATTACTAACACTGGATTGGTTGTTACAACTCCCGCAGCAGTACTTACTATACAGCCATAAAGTCGTCATTTTCTATCCTTAGTTCTTAATGGAAAATGATGTTTTAAATGAAAAAGCAGCATCTTTTTTTTATTAAAGATGCTGCTTTTCTGTATGATTTTCTTACTGTGATTTATTACCTGTTTTGGCAAAGCTGCCGCGAGGTCTTATATCAACAAAACTTAGGTAACTTCAGAAAGCGGGAAACTTTAACGAACATAAGCAATTATGAAATTTGGTTCTGCTAGAAACACAAAAGCCCTACGTGAAATTCACGTAGGGCTTTGCTTTTTGGTGCCGACTGCCGGAATCGAACTGGCCACCTGATGATTACAAGTCAACTGCTCTACCAAATGAGCTAAGTCGGCGAAACTATTTCAAAAATTAATTTTGCAATCAATCTCGAAGAACGAAATTATAGGCTATTTTATTATTTTAAGCGAGGGTTTTTCTGATTTTTTTTGTGGCTCTTGCGGACTTTCTGATTTAGGCGCTGAAGCAGACGCATTATTTTCTGCTTTTGTATTCACCGCAGCCAAGCCAAGCACTGGTTTGCTACTGGATGTCGCATGCAGCGCACTAGCTGGTGCTTTACTTAAGACAGGACCTGATTCTGATTGCTGTTGCAAAGCCTCGGATAAATCCACTTCAAACGCCATACCCTGACCGTTTTCACTGGCATAGACGGCTTGTACGTTTTCAACAGGAACATAGATGTCGCGTGAAATTCCGCCGAAGCGCGCTTTAAAAGTAACAGCCTCGTTGTCCATCTTAAGCCCACTAGTCGCGCCAAAACTGATGTTAAGAACAATCTCTCCATTACGCACAAACTCCATAGGAACCCGCGATGCGGCATTCACTTTGACTGCCATGTATGGAGTATAGCCATTATCAGTACACCATTCATAAATGGCACGCATGAAATAAGGTTTAGTAGACGTTTCTGACATGCTTGAAAATTTCCTGAACGATAAGTGACTGAAGAATAGACTGTGATTCTATAAACGACAAGGCTGACTTGATTGGATCTCGTCAGCCTTGTTTTGCAGCGCATTAATACTGACTGTGAATACTTATTTAAACGATTAACGACGCATCACTTTTTCGGATGGTGTCAACGCTTCAATATAGGCTGGGCGAGAGAAAATACGTTCAGCATATTTCATCAGAGGCGCAGCCGTTTTTGACAACTCAATACCATAATGATCCAGACGCCACAGTAAAGGTGCAACAGCAACATCCAGCATAGAGAATTCATCACCGAGCATGTATTTATTCTTAATAAACAATGGTGCCAGTTGCGTCAGGCGATCACGAATTTCTGCACGTGCTTTATCTTGTACTTTGGCAGAGGAAGTCGATTTATCGTTTTCCAATGTATGCACATGAATGAACAATTCTTTTTCAAAATTGAACAACATCAAACGAGCACGGGCACGTTGCAATGGATCAGCCGGCATCAGTTGCGGATGTGGGAAACGCTCATCAATATATTCATTGATGATATTTGATTCATACAAAATCAATTCGCGCTCAACCAGAATTGGCACTTGCCCGTAAGGATTCATCGTGGAAATATCTTCCGGTTTGTTGAATAAATCAACATCACGAATTTCAAAATCCATACCTTTTTCAAACAACACCAAACGGCAACGCTGAGAGAATGGGCAAGTTGTGCCCGAGTAGAGAACCATCATTTTTATAGTTCCTTAAAAACGATTAGGGCGAGGCACCAATTTGCGCACCTCACCCTGGGATGACACATCTGCTAAAAAAGTTCAAGCGACACTAAAAACCTAGATTAAGACTGAGCTAAAACCTGAGCTACAACACCAACTAAAACTTCTTTTTACAGACGACTAAATTACCAAAATTACTTAACTTCTTTCCAGAATGATGCATTTAAGCGCCATGCCAAGAAACTCAATCCTGCGAGGAACATCAAAACCCATACGCCGAGTTTGGTACGTGTTTTTTGTGCAGGCTCACCCATCCATTGAAGATATCCAACCAAGTCTGCCACTGCTATGTCGTACTCAGGTCCGGTCAGAGTACCTGCAGTAACTGTTTCAAAACCTTCAAATTTATGCACAGATTTGGATGCGTCATGCTCATCTTTTTCTTCCACAAATTTAGCTGTACGAACACCTTGCAGCTCCCACAGTACATGTGGCATACCAACATTTGGGAACACCATATTATTCCAGCCGGTTGGACGAGTCTCATCTTTGTAATAAGTACGCAGATAAGTGTAAATCCAATCAGCACCAGAACCTGCGCCAGATGCTTTGGCACGAGCTATTACTGACAAATCCGGCGGAACTGCACCGAACCAGGCTTTGGCATCTTTTGCAGTCAAAGTCGTTTTCATCAAATCACCCACTTTTTCGCCAGTGAACAGCAAATTTGCTTTGATTTGATCATCTGTCAGACCGATGTCTTTCAGGCGGTTATAACGCATTGCTGACGCTGAATGGCAGTTCAAGCAATAGTTGACGAATAATTTAGCACCATGTTGTAAGGCGGCCATATCGGTTGAACGATCTGGTGCCTGATCTAATGGATAGCCGCCTTCATTCGCCAGAGCCAAGGCTGGAACAAAAGCCAAAGTTGCGATTAATTTTTTAAATAATTTCATGCTTTTAATTCCTTTGACGCTTACTTGGGTGCATAACATCACATTTAGTCGCGCTGAGTGCCTAGTGCGCAGCAAAAGTAACGCGTTTAGGCGGAGTCTTAAATGTACCCATCGTGCTCCACCAAGGCATCAGCAAGAAGAACGAAAAGTAAAGAACTGCACATACTTGTGAAATACGCTCAAACGTTGGCGACGGCGGCTGAACACCCAAATAACCTAAGGCGACAAAAGCAATACCAAATACGATATAGACATATTTGTGCCACTCTGGACGATAACGAATCGACTTAACTGGAGACAGATCCAACCAAGGCAAACCACCCAGTATCATTACGGAACCGCCAAACAGTACAACGCCCCAGAATTTTGCGTCCAGACCAAAAGGCATCATACCGATGATAGCTAACAAGCCTACCGCAGCAATCGCAATCTTAATCAATTGCGGCAATCTGGTTGTCAGGAAAATCAAAGCGACATAGGCAACGACACCAGCTTGTACCACATATAAAAACTCAGAAGTAGTAGCACGCAAAATGGAATAAAACGGCGTGAAATACCAGGTCGGCGCGATATGTGAAGGTGTTTTCAGTGAATCGGCAGGAATAAAATTATTGTATTCAAGGAAGTAACCGCCCATTTCCGGCGCAAAGAATATAACCGCGCTGAAAATTGTTAAGAATACGGTGACACCAAAAATATCATGGAAAGTGTAATAAGGATGGGAAGGAATACCATCAACTGGATGTCCATCTGCACCGATATTGTCTTTAATTTCAATGCCATCAGGATTATTCGATCCGACTTCGTGCAAAGCGATTAAATGCGCTGCAACCAATCCCAACAAGACCAGAGGAATCGCAATCACGTGGAACGAGAAGAAGCGATTCAGCGTCGCATCAGACACCACATAATCACCACGTATCCATAGAGACAGATCAGGACCAATAAAAGGAATTGCACCGAATAAGTTAACAATAACTTGTGCGCCCCAGTACGACATTTGTCCCCAAGGCAGCAAGTAACCAAAGAAGGCTTCTGCCATCAAACACAGGAAAATTGCGAAACCGAACAACCAGATCAATTCGCGTGGCTTACGGTATGAACCGTACATCAGCGCACGTGTCATATGAAGATAAATAATAATGAAGAATGCAGACGCACCAGTTGAATGTGCATATCGCACAAACCAGCCAGCAGGTACCTCGCGCATAATGTACTCAACGGAGGCAAACGCTAGGTTAGCATCAGGCTTGTAATGCATGACTAAGAAAATACCAGTGACAATCTGTATCACCAGCACCAACATTGCCAGAGAACCGAAGATGTACCAAAAGTTAAAGTTCTTCGGTGCGTAGTATTGACCCCATTGATCATTCCATAGCTTAGTCAACGGAAAACGGGAATCTACCCAATTCAGCGCCTTAGCAGCAATAGGTGCATCTGCTGGCAGCTTCTTTTCAACAAAAGCCATGATTAAGCCTCGCCTTTCTGATCTTTACCGATGACAATTTTAGTGTCCGACAAATACATATGGCGTGGCACGTCCAGATTTTGCGGAGCTGGTTTGTTTTTGAAAACACGACCAGCTAGGTCGAAAGTCGAACCGTGGCATGGGCACAAGAAACCACCTGCCCAGTCATCCGGTAAAGATGGCTGTGCACCAGCCTGAAATTTAGAACTTGGGGAACAACCAAGGTGAGAACAAATACCGACTGCAATCAACACATCTGCATGCTCTTTACGGGAGCGGCTCTGTTTATCGCAATAGTCAGGTAATTCCATCGTGTAAGGCTTCAACGATTTTGGATCGGCAACCTTGTCTTCAGTGCTAGTAAGACTCGCCATCATTTCCGGCGTGCGCTTGAGTATCCAAACTGGCTTACCGCGCCATTCTACTGTTCTCATCTCACCCGGATTTAAAGTCGAAATATCTACTTCTACCGGCGCACCTGCCGCCTTAGCACGTTCAGACGGCTGAAAAGTGCTGACTAGCGCACCTGCCGTTGCTAAACCTGCAACACCACCCGCCGCGCACGTGGCGACGAGTAAGCCGCGGCGGCCAGAATCGACCTGCTTTTCAATACTCATACCAACCCCAATCTGTCAAAAATCAAAACTTGTCGAAGCATAAACCTACTTCTAGCAACCTTAAATTATAAAGGAGCCGAGAGTGGTTTTAAAGCAAAAGTTGTTTATAGGTTCAAACTGCGGCGCTTTTTTTCAGTTTTGTCGGTTATTTTGATGCTTTCCGTTTATTATTTCCTATCAAGCAGAAAATGCTCAAAGTAATCGACACAAAGTTTGACAAATAAACCATCATGTAATTTGCCTTTGCGGATTAAAATATTGCTGCTTTGTCATACATAACCTGGGAGTCAACATGAGCATGATGCAAGAATTTAAGAGTTTTGCCAGCAAAGGCAATGTGGTTGATTTAGCGGTCGGCGTCATCATTGGTGCAGCGTTTGGCAAGATTGTTGACTCTTTGGTAGCTGATATTGTGATGCCTGTTGTCGGTAAAATTTTCGGTGGTTTAGATTTTTCCAACTACTATGTAGCGTTAAATGGTCAGGCTAGCGGCCTTACCTTGGTAGAAGCAAAAAAAGCTGGTGCCGTACTGGCATACGGTAATTTCATCACGATTGCACTTAACTTTGTTATTCTGGCTTTTCTGATTTTTCAAATGGTAAGAATGTTCAACAAGATGAAAAAAGACGAGCCAGCGGCACCAGCCGCAGCGCCGGTGACACCTGAAGATGTAATTTTGCTGCGTGAAATTCGTGATGCCTTAAAAAAGTAACACGCACTTGCGGCAAAATTTAAACATAAAAAAAGCCGCTAATTTCAAAGCAACTTTAAGAATTAGCGGCTTTTTTATATCAAACTGGATTATCGATATCGACAAAATGATGCGCTAACCCAAACTTCTCAGCCAGATGTTGTCCCAAAGCCTGTATGCCGTATCGTTCAGTCGCATGATGTCCGCATGCCAGATAAGCCACACCAGACTCACGTGCCAGATGCACGGTGGGTTCAGAAATTTCTCCGCTTAAATACACACTGGCACCAGCACTGATCGCCTGATCCAGCATGTTTTGCGCTGCGCCGGTACACCATGCGATCTTAGCGACTAGCTGCTCTGGATCACCAATCAACAAAGGCTTGCGACCCAATCGTGCTTCAATTTGTGCGGCCAGTTGTCCGACGCTACGCAGAGAGGCATCCTCAGCGATGCCGATCCAGCCCAGATCATCCTCACCAAATCGCGCTTTTGGTAACAAGCCCAATCGCTGCGCCAGTTGTGCGTTATTACCGAGCTGAGCATGCATGTCCAACGGCAAATGGTAGGCGAACAAAGAAATATCATGCTCTAGCAACAGCTTTAACCTCTTGTGCTTTTGCCCGATGACTCGCATGTCTTCGCCGCGCCAAAAATAGCCGTGGTGTACCAAGATCGCATCGGCTTGTAAATGAACCGCTTTTTCCAGCAACGCCAAACTGGCCGTGACCCCGGTCACGATACGTTTTATCTGTTCACGCCCTTCCACCTGTACGCCATTTGGGCAATAATCACGAAAGCGGTTAATCTGTAGCTCTTCTGCCAAATAGTCCGATAGCTTTGCTCTCGTCACTGATTGCGGCTGTGTCATTTTCACTTGATTCATTTTTTTCTGGTTCCTCTATGCGACGTCTCTGGCTCTTATTTGCGCAAACCATTACGGTGGCTTTAGCACTCTGGTTTATTGTAACCACCTTAAAACCAGAATGGGCAAACAAGGGGTTCAGCGGCAATCAAAGCCTGCGCATGGCGTCCACAGTCACGTTGCAAGAAGCGCCCGTTAATTCGGTCGCCAGCCAAAGTTCGTATCGCAATGCGGCCAAGCGCGCGATGCCATCGGTGGTCAATATTTACACTTCAAAAGAGGCGAAGCAGACCAACAATCCCTTGCTAAACGACCCATTCCTTAAGCGCTTTTTTGGCGACCAGCAAAATCAACAAGCGGAAAAACAAGTCAGCCTTGGCTCTGGCGTCATTCTCAGTCCAGAGGGATATATCCTGACCAACAACCATGTGGTTGAAGCTGCTGAAGAAATTGATATCGTGTTAGCCGATGGGCGCAAATCGATTGCCAAAGTCATCGGCACCGATCCAGAGACCGATTTGGCTGTGATTAAAATTGATTTGCCGGATTTGCCTGCAATCACATTAGGACATCCTGAACAATCCAGCGTCGGTGATGTGGTGCTGGCGATTGGCAATCCGTTTGGCGTTGGACAAACAGTAACGATGGGGATTATCTCTGCGCTGGGGCGCAACCACCTTGACATCAATACCTTTGAAAATTTTATCCAGACCGATGCTGCCATCAATCCCGGCAACTCGGGCGGCGCATTGGTCGATGTCAACGGCAACTTATTAGGAATTAATACTGCGATCTATTCCCGCAGCGGCGGCTCGCTGGGGATAGGCTTTGCAATTCCTGTAACAACCATCAAAACGGTGATGGAATCAATCATCAAAAATGGGCAAGTCGTGCGCGGCTGGATCGGCGTAGAACCGCAAGATATCACGCCAGAACTGGCAGAAAGTTTTGGTATCAAACAAAAATCTGGGGCGATTATTGCGGGCGTAATTCGTGGTGGACCAGCGGATAAAGCAGGCATCAAGCCGGGTGATATTTTGCTGGCAATTGAAGGTAAACCAGTCGCCGACACTACCGAAATGCTGAATCTGATTGCGCAATTGCCACCCAACCAAAAAGCTAAAATTGCCGTTTTACGCAATACAGCTGAATCAACGTTTGAAGTATTTATAGGCAAGCGCCCGGTTCTGAAACGAGAAGAATAAGCGACTCATCGCACTCATGAAAAAAGTTAATATGCTGCTGCGCTAGTATGATTTAGCCGATATTTTATCTGGAATGCATAATCAGCCTGCTAGTGAGCATTTAATATACTCCCATCATGTATATTTAATTGTCCAATCAATTACTGGACAATACGGCATTTTTTATAAAAATGAGGGGGAGTATATTGAAATTGGCGCTAATTTTGATCAATTCAATTGTTTAAACAATGCATGGGGTTTGCTTTACATCCCTGCACTACACAATAAAAAATATCCATTTAATACATGGTTCACCAGCACTTAAAAGACGCAAAGGCACGCAATGCATATCCGTGATTTAAAACGCTTTCTGTTCGAATTATCCGAAAACAATAACCGCGCCTGGTTCGTCATGAACAAGCCTCGCTACGATATTTTACGCGCTGAATTTTTAGAACTCGTGACTGATCTGATCGCTAAAATCAGCAAATTTGATCCTGCGATCATTGGTTGCGAGCCGAAAAAAGCTTTGTTCCGTATCAACCGCGACATGCGCTTTTCTGCGGATAAATCACCTTATAAGACTACTTTTTCGGCCTCGATTTTGCCTAGCGGTCGTAAGAAACCTAGCGAAGGTGGCGGCCCTGCTTATTACTTCCAGATTGATGCAACGGGACGATTGTTCTTCGCTGTGGGCGAATACATGCCGCCATCGGATCGCTTGCGCGCCATCCGCAATCAGATCCTGGCTGATCCAGAGGGTTTTTCTAAAGTCTTAAAAAATAAGGGGCTTAAACAAATTTTTGGTAGCTTGCAAGAGGAAGGGAAATTAACGCGTCCACCCAAAGGCTTTGATCCAGAATCGCCGCACATCGAGCAAATTAAGCTGAAGAATTTTATGGTCTGGACCGAGTTTACGCTGGATGAAACCACGCCAGAACAAATGGGGGAAATCGTCACCGAAGGTTTTAAGGCAGCCTATCCCCTGGTCGGGTGGTTGCGCACCGCCGCTAGTAGCGTGGGTCCCGACTAATCCGAGACTTCATCCGGTGCTTGCGTGGCTTTGACAAAGATCGGAGCCACTAGCAAACCCAATTCAAATAAAAACCACATCGGCAATGCCAGTGAGAACTGGCTGACGATGTCAGGTGGCGTCACAATCGCGGCAACCACAAAGGCGCCGACGATGATGTAAGGACGCATCGCTTTCAACTGCTCTACCGAGACCAGCCCCATACGTACCAACACCACCACCACAATCGGCACTTCAAATGTCATGCCAAAGGCAAGGCACATCGACATCACAAAATCGAGGTAATTTTCTATGTCCGGCGAAACGGTAATCGAGGTCGGAGCAAACTCGCTGATGAATTTAAATACGCGCCCAAACACAAAGAAATAACAAAACGCCACGCCAGAAAAAAACAACAGTGAGGAGGAAATCACTAAAGGCGCCACCAATCTTTTCTCATGGGAATATAAGCCAGGCGCAACAAATGCCCAGACTTGATACAACACCCATGGTAGCGCCAGCATAAACGCCAAAAGCAAGGTCACTTTCATCGGCACCAGAAAAGGAGAAATCACACCCGTCGCAATCATTTTGGCACCGACAGGCAAGGATGCAATCATCGGCTTCGCCAGAAAATCATAGATGGCAGAAGGCCCGGGCCAGGCAAACAAAGCCGCACAGACAATCGCAATACCGATCGATGCTTTGACCAGCCGATCACGCAATTCGACCAGATGCGAGATAAACGTGTCTTCAACTCCCGATGCTTGTGGGTCACTCATGCTGGTGCAGAACCTATAACAATGTGGAAAATGATATGACTAGCGATAAGGCATGTCATTTAAAAGAAACTGGCGGAAGAATTGCGTTTTGCTCTGAACTTGGCAACCCGCGCCGCGCCGGACATCACATGACTGCGACCGCCATGACGATTTTTATACCAGGCAGGAATTGCTGATGTCTTAGCGATCTTTTTACGACGGAAATCTTTTGCCTTAAAAGCCAGATGACTCACGCTGGGCGGATTGAGCAAGGAGGAATCCGTTTCTGGATCTTGCCAGGCAGAGCGAATATCGTTCTGCGTTTCAGACAAACCTTTAGCAATCGACTGCCCGACGTCCTGTACTGCCTCTTGCGCATCTTTATGCATCTGACGCAGCTCATCAAGCTCAATCTCACGACTGACTTCCGATTTGACTTCGTTGATGTAACGTTGGGCACGACCAAATAATGTGCCAGCCATACGCGCTACTTTTGGCAGTTTTTCAGGACCGATTACGATTAAAGCAACCACGCCAATTAACGCCAACTTACTGATGCCAAGATCTATCATGAGTGGTGTCTTTTAAAACCAGAGGCTAGCAATCTGAGGTAGCAACATCAGAGCTTGGATTTTTCTTTAGCATCAACATCAATTGTTGTACCCGATGTTTTATCCGCGACTTTTTGTGCGTCTGCAGCCTTCTCTTCTTCGCCCTTGACGCCGTCTTTAAAACCTTTGACAGCCTTGCCAAGATCGGATCCGATATTACCAATTTTTTTGGTGCCGAATACCAGCATCACAATGACCAACACAATTAACCAGTGCCAAATACTGAATGAACCCATGATATCTCCTAAAACGAGCGTGAACGCTCAGACAAATTATTGATCTATAAGAAGCGGTTAATGCGGAACTATCGCTGACCGCGCCATGGCTGCGGACCGCCAATCACGTGTAAATGAAGATGATACACCTCTTGCCCGCCATCCGGTCCGGTGTTAATCAGCGTCTTGTAACCACCACTGACGTTACCATCGGTATCTTGCGTGAGACCGCAACCTTGCTCTTGCGCCAATTTAGGCGCCAGCGCTAACATCCGCCCCAACATCCCTGCATGCTCCGGAGTTGTTTGCGCCAGAGTTTCTACATGCTGCTTGGGAATAATTAAAAAATGCACCGGAGCAGCAGGATTAATATCTTTAAACGCCAGAAACTCTTCGTCTTCATAAACCACACTAGACGGAATTTGTTTTGCCACAATTTTACAGAAAATACAGTTACTCACGGTGTCCTCATATTGTTGTGCAAGACGGTTGAAATACAGTTAAAAAATTTGCTTAAATTCTTATAGGACTTACGCCAAATTGTCCCAGCAAGGCGTAGCGACGAAGGCAGTACTTTAGTACGACTAGGCGCTGCAACGCAGCTGGGGCGATTTTGCGTAAGTTCTGTCTTAATCTGGGCGGGAAGCTTTTTCCTCAATACCGGATAAGCCTTCGCGTCTTGCCAACTCATTCAAGACATCTTGCGGCGTCAAATCAAACTGTGCCAGCAAGACCATGGAATGAAACCAGAGATCGGCACATTCATACAAGACTTTAGATTTATCACCTGAGACGCGGGCATCTTTGGCGGCCATCACAGTTTCGGTCGCTTCTTCGCCAATTTTTTTGAGTATCGCGTCGTCGCCCTTGGAAAACAAACGCGCGACATACGAAGTTGCCGGGTCGCCGCCGTTAGCAGCTTTGCGGCTCTCGATGACTTCAGACAGTCGCTTTAAGGTTTCACTCATACAATCTTTTCTAATTACTGGTCATTATTTATAGATAGTTTCTGGGTCTTTTAAGACGGGATCAACAGCCTCCCAATCACCGTCATTGACGCCGCCTTCAAACTTTTGGAAGAAGCACGAGTGGCGACCCGTATGGCAAGCGATGCTATCGACTTGTTCTATTTTGAGAAGAACCACATCTTCATCGCAGTCAAGGCGAATCTCCAAAACCTTTTGAACATGGCCGGACTCTTCGCCTTTGTGCCATAATTTTTTCCGCGAGCGACTCCAATAAACCGCTTCGCCTAACTCTACGGTTTTGGTCAGAGCATCCCGGTTCATCCAAGCGAACATCAGCACGTCATTGCTGGACGCCTCTTGCGCAATCACAGGCACCAACCCTTGATCGTCCCAGCGCACTTTATTCAACCATTTTGACGCGCTCATGACAGTCTCATTGAAATCTGTTGTGCTGCCATAAATTGCTTGGCTTCTTGCACGGTATGTTGTCCATAATGGAAAATACTTGCGGCTAGTACCGCATCAGCACCACCAATTTTGATGCCGTCGGCTAAGTCTTGCAGACCACCAACGCCACCGGAGGCGATCACCGGTATTGAGACCGCATCCGACACTGCGCGGGTCAGACCCAAATCAAATCCTACTTTCGTACCATCCCTATCCATGCTGGTCAGCAAAATTTCTCCCGCACCCAAGCGTGCCATATTTCGTGCCCACTCCACCGCATCTAAACCAGTAGCATTACGGCCACCGTGGGTAAAGACTTCCCATTTTCCAGGTGCGGTTTGTTTTGCGTCAATCGCCACAACGATGCATTGTGATCCGTATTTTTGCGATGCTTCAAACACCAATTGCGGATTGGTCACTGCAGATGTGTTGATACCAATCTTATCTGCACCGGCATTTAATAAGCGGCGCACATCGGCCACCGTACGTACACCACCGCCCACCGTTAAAGGGATAAATACTTGCGAAGCGACTGCCTCGATAATCGGTAAAATTAAATCGCGTCCGTCACTGGATGCGGTGATATCAAGAAAAGTAATTTCATCAGCGCCTTGCCCGTCGTAGCGACGCGCGATCTCAACCGGATCGCCGGCGTCACGCAGTTCCTGAAAATTGATACCCTTGACGACACGACCAGCGGTCACATCAAGACAAGGGATAATGCGCTTTGCTAAAGCCATGCTTAGTTTTCTTCGCTATCGTCTATGTCATCAAATTCATCAGCGCGTTCCTGTGCGCTAGCAAGATCTAATGTGCCTTCGTAAATAGAACGGCCACAAATCACGCCTTCTATCCCCTCGCCTTGCACCGCGCACAAGGCTTCAACATCTTGCAGATTATGGACGCCGCCAGATGCAATCACCGGAATACTCACAGCTTGCGCCAGCTTGACTGTGGCTTCGATATTGACGCCGCCCATCATGCCATCGCGGCCGATGTCGGTATAAATAATCGACTCGACGCCATAACCTTCAAATTTTTTCGCCAGATCGATGACTTCATGACCCGACAGTTTGCTCCAGCCATCCGTCGCGACCTTGCCATCTTTGGCATCAATACCAACAATAATTTGTCCTGGGAAGGCACCGCAGGCATCTGCCAGAAATCCAGGATTTTTAACTGCGGCAGTGCCGATAATGATGTAGCTGATACCGTCATCCAGATAACGCTCTATCGTATCCAGATCACGGATACCGCCACCGAGTTGCACCGGGATTTCATCAATATCATTTTCTTCCGCAAACTCACGCACCGCCTTCAAAATCGCTTTGACTGCTGTTTCATTTTTTGGCTTACCTGCGAAAGCTCCGTTCAGATCGACCAGATGTAGTCGTCTTGCGCCTTGCTCTAGCCAATGACGCGCCATCTCGGCGGGGTCTTCGGAGAACACGGTGGCTTGGTTCATATCACCTTGTTTAAGGCGTACGCAGTGACCGTCTTTCAGGTCGATAGCAGGAATGAGCAGCATGGCTGTATAAAGTTAAGTAATTAAAGACAGAATAAATGGGTAAATCAGTTTGACGGTATCACAAGCTTAAGGGTTCCAGTGTACAAAGTTTTTGTATAGTTGCAAGCCAGCATGTGCACTCTTTTCAGGATGGAATTGCGTGGCAAAAATATTATCTCTTGCAACTGCACAGGCGAACGGCGTGCCATAGTCGGTAGTTCCGACTGTGTGCGCAGCATTGGCTGGCTGAGCATAGTAACTATGAACAAAATAGAAATAAGCCTCATCGGCAATATCTTGCCAGAGCGCATGCACTTGGCCTTGCGTCCGTGCTTGCCTGACTTTATTCCATCCCATTTGCGGCACTTTAAAACGCGACCCGTCATCTTGTAGCTGACCGTCCAGCGCAAAACGCACTACTTTGCCAGGCAATAAACCCAATCCCGGCGTGTTGCCTTCATCGCTCAGATCAAACAGCATTTGCTCACCGACGCAAACGCCAAACAGCGGTTTGCTACGCGCGGCTTGCAATACTGCCTCTTGCACACCGGATTCGCGCAGACTGCGCATGCAATCGGGCATCGCGCCCTGGCCTGGCAACACCAGACGATCGGCACTTTGGATATCGGTGATCTCGCCAGAAATTTTGACATCGGCGTCCGGCGCGACGGCACGCAGGGCTTGCGCTACTGAGCGCAAATTGCCCATGCCGTAATCGACTACAACAATTTTATTCATGCTGATGAGTTTATTTGGCTAATGATTTAGCAATTTAAAGAATAAATTCAGAATCAAATTCAAAGACACATTAAGCAGCAAATGTAAGGCCTGAGATTCTGGTTTGATTCTGGTTTGATTCAGATTTGATTCAAGCAGAATTACAAGCTGCCTTTGGTCGATGGAATGGTACCAGCAGCGCGCGCATCTAATTCAGCCGCCATACGCAAGGCTCGGCCAAAGGCCTTGAAGACGGTTTCGCATTGATGGTGAGCATTATCGCCACGTAGATTATCGATATGCAAAGATACCAACGCGTGGTTCACAAAACCCTGAAAAAATTCATGGGTCAAATCGACATCGAACGAACCTATCATGGCGCGCTTAAACGGCACGTGGAACTCTAGTCCAGGGCGACCGGAAAAATCAATCACCACACGCGATAAAGCTTCATCTAGCGGCACATAAGAATGACCGTAACGACGAATACCTTTTTTGTCACCGATAGCTTTTGCAAATGCCTGACCGAGCGTAATACCGACATCTTCTACCGTATGGTGTGCATCGATGTGCAAATCACCCACAGCTTCAATTTCCAGATCGATTAAACCATGACGGGCAATCTGATCCAGCATGTGATCCAGAAAGGGGACGCCTGTATTGAGCTTTTGCTTTCCGGTTCCGTCAATATTGATGGCTACGCGGATCTGAGTTTCGTTAGTATTGCGGCTTACTTCAGCAGTGCGTTGGGCTTGCATGATTTTGATCTTTGAATTTGAACCGGTAATCTGGTCTTTAGTTTGCGGCTTTATAAAAGTCGGGCTTTACGACTAAGCCTGGCTATGAAGCAACCAAGGATGCTTTAAAAGCCGCGAGAAATAAGGCGTTTTCCTGCGGATTACTGACGGTGATACGCAAGCAGTTTTCCAGCAGTCCATGCATTTTACCTACATTTTTGACTAAAATTTTTTGTTCCAGCAATTTGGCAAAGACTTGTTCCGCTTTTGTCACGCGTATCAGTAGGAAATTTGCCGCTGATGGAAACACTTGCACGCCCGGCAGTGCCGCCAAGGCTGCGCTGAGCTCACTGCGCTGGTGACGTAATTCAGCTGCTTGCATATCCAAAATATCTGCATGCTCCAGCACAAACTCTGCCGCGGCTTGGGTTAACACATTGATGTTATAGGGTGGCCTGACTTTTTCAAACTCTTGCATCAGAGCGTTATTGCCAGACATATAACCGAGGCGTATACCAGCCAGACCCAGCTTTGATACTGTACGCATCACAACCAGATTGTCGAATTCGGCCAGACGCGGCATAAAACTGGTTTGGGCAAATGGTTGGTACGCTTCGTCCACAATCACTACACCACTGTCACCGACTGCGTGCAAGATTTCTTCCATCTCATCAGCATTGAATAAGGTGCCCGTCGGATTATTCGGGTAGGCCAAATAAATAATTGCGGGACGATGTTCTGCAATCGCAGCCAGCATCGCGGCTTTGTCCAAACTGAAATCAGGATGAAACGGCACGCCGATAAATTCTAGTCCGGCGAAGCGTGCAGACATCGCATACATGACAAAACCTGGGATAGGTGCCAACACTTTTGCACCTGGCTTGGCACAGGCAACCGAGACCATGCTGATCAGCTCATCAGAGCCATTGCCAAGGACGACATCAAATCCTGCCGGAACACCAAGCTTGTCGCTGATGACAGCTTTCAGCGCGGAATAAGACGGAATGGGGTAACGGTTTAAAGCTACTTCAGACAAACGTTGTGCCAGTTCCGTACGCAGAGACTCCGGCAGCGTGTAGGGATTTTCCATGGCATCGAGTTTGACGAAACCGGCGGAGTCCTGCACATGGTAGGCAGACAACGCACGCACGTCAGAACGGATAATATTTTCAATCAATGACAAAATATACTCCCACTTGTATTTTTAATCGTCCATATATTCTCTGGACTATGCATACCATTTAGTCACATACTCCCTTATTTTTACTCAATTACAGACTCAAATATAGGTTCTGAGCACTGTATTGTAGGGAGTCAAAACTCAAGCAGCTTCCAGACGGCTTAAGCGCTCTTCGATCCGCGCGCAATAGTCCTGATTCAATTCAAAGCCGACATAATCACGGCCACAATTCCTTGCGGCAACCGCGGTTGTGCCGCTGCCCATAAACGGGTCTAAGACGACGCCGCCTGCCGGACATGATGCTTTGATCATGCGCTCAATAATCTCTAACGGTTTCTGCGTCGGATGGTCTTCGCGTTCGGCATGCTCACGGTGCAGGCGAGATACGCTCCAGATATCTTTTGGGTTGTAGCCCAGTTCTAGCCATTTTGCACCTTCAAAAATCTTTCGACTACGCGCCTTTTTTGTGACGGCATCGTAGGGAATGCGAATGGCGTCCAGATCAAAATAATAGTCTTTCGCCTTGACGAAAAAACCGATGCTATCGTGTACAGATGAATACTTGCGTACGCTGCCACCCATTGAAGGAACGCGCCGGTCCCAGATGATCTCGTTCATCATACTCATGCGCTGTTTGAGCATGACAAAGATCTCGGGGGAGTAGCGCCAAGTCAAGAAAATATACAGACTGCCATTTTCTTTCAGCTTCGGCAAAGCCGCGTCTACCCATTGCTCGGTCCATAATAAATACTCAGCGGATGCCATTTTGTCTGAATCATTGCCGTAATCCTTTCCCAAACCATAGGGTGGATCTGCCAGCAACAAATCAACGCTGGCATCGGGAATACGCGCCAAACCTGTCAGCGCGTCTTCACAAAATATCTGATTACGCCAGCTACTCAACGGATCTGCCATGTTCTCATTTGAGGCGTAATTCGGCACTACGTGCGTGGGCTTGCAAGCCTTCGCCGTACGCCAGCTCTGCGGCAACGCGCCCCAAGGTTTGTGCGCCCTGTTCACTGACATAGATGATCGACGAGCGCTTTTGAAAGTCATACACGCCAAGTGGTGACGAGAACCTGGCAGTCCGGGAGGTCGGCAATACATGGTTTGGTCCGGCGCAGTAGTCACCCAGCGCTTCCGACGAAAAACGTCCCAAAAACATCGCTCCGGCATGGCGAATTTTGTCCCCCCATTGCTGGGGATTTTCAGTAGAAATCTCTAAATGTTCTGCGGCGATGTCATTGGCGATATCGCAGGCTTGTTGCATGTCTTTGACTTTGATCAAGGCTCCACGGTTAGTCAATGAAGTCCGAATGACCTCCCGACGCGGCATGGTCGGCAATAATTTATCAATGCTGGCGTGTACCGCATCGATGTAGGCGGCATCAGGACATAACAAAATAGATTGCGCCAGCTCATCATGCTCTGCTTGCGAGAACAAATCCATGGCGATCCAGTCTGGATCAGTGGTGCCGTCACAAATCACTAAAATTTCTGAAGGGCCTGCAATCATATCGATTCCCACGGTGCCGAATACACGGCGCTTGGCTGCAGCCACATAGGCATTGCCGGGTCCGACAATTTTATCTACTTGGGGAATCGTCTCGGTACCGTAGGCCAGAGCACCAACCGCTTGAGCACCGCCGATGGTGAAGACACGATCGACACCAGCAATCGCAGCGGCAGCCAACACCAAAGGATTTTTGATGCCATCTGGCGTCGGCACGACCATGATAATTTCTTTGACTCCGGCGACTTTAGCCGGAATCGCATTCATCAATACCGATGAGGGATAGGCTGCTTTACCACCGGGAACGTAAATTCCAACTCGATCTAAGGGTGTCACTTTCTGACCAAGTACTGTGCCGTCGGCTTCGGTATAGCTAAAGCCTGCCGAACCGCATTCAATTTTTTGCTGCTCGTGGTAAGCACGTACTCTGGCTGCAGCAGTTTCTAACGCATGACGACGCTCCGCCGTCAGCGATGCCAATGCTGCATGCATCTCTTGCTGACTCAATTCCAACGCGCCCATACTGCTTGACTGCAAGCGATCAAAACGGTTCGTGGCTGCGAGGACAGCCGCATCACCGTGTTTTTTCACCTCCGCCAAAATTTGCGCAGCTGCCTGATCAATCGCGGCATCTTCGCTGGCTTCAAACGCCAGCAAGGCACTAAGCGATTGTGCGAATCCTGATGCGCTGGCATCTAATTTTCGAATAGGAAGCGAGCTAGTGGAGGACGGCTGCTGTGAGGAAGAAACAGAAGAATTGGACGACATGATGTTCTCGATCTATTTTTTGGTAGCGCGCTCAAATGCTTCAAGGATAGGTTGCAAGCGCTCACGCTTCATTTTTAAGGCAGCTTGGTTCACCACGAGTCGCGAGGAAATATCCATGATGTGTTCGACCTCAACCAAGTTATTCGCAATCAACGTATTGCCGGTACTAACCAGATCCACGATGGCGTCGGACAAACCAACTAAGGGCGCTAACTCCATAGAACCGTACAGCTTGATCAAATCGACGTGGACACCTTTGCTGGCAAAATGCTGACGGGCTGTTTCTGTATATTTTGTCGCCACTCGAAGGCGAGCACCCTGACGCACAGCACTGGCATAATCAAAACCGACAGATACCGCGACTGACATGCGGCATTTAGCAATATTCAAATCAAGTGGCTGATATAAGCCCTCGCCGCCGTGTTCATGCAGAACATCTTTACCGGCAACACCTAAGTCCGCGGCACCATATTGCACATAGGTTGGCACATCAGAAGCACGGACAATGATCACCCGTATCTGAGGATCGTTAGTCGCCAAAATCAATTTGCGCGACTTCTCTGGATCTTCGGTCACCCAGATACCGGCAGCTTCTAATAGCGGCAAGGTCTCTTCAAAAATACGGCCTTTGGAGAGCGCCAAGGTCAATTGGGTCGACATTATTTGACTCGCTTAATTAGTGCACCTACGCCGGACAATTTGACTTCCATCCGATCGTAACCTCGATCTAGATGGTAAATACGGTCTATCAGGGTTTCGCCCTCAGCAGCCAGACCGGCAATGACCAGCGACGCCGAAGCGCGTAAGTCTGTCGCCATGACTGGAGCGCCGATCAATTTATCAACGCCAGAAATCATTGCCGTATGGCCGTCAATTTCGATATGTGCACCCAGCCGGTTCATTTCCTGTACATGCATAAAACGATTTTCAAAAATCGTCTCGGTCACACGACTACTGCCCTGCGCGATGCAATTCACTGCCATAAACTGCGCCTGCATATCAGTAGGGAAGCCGGGATATTCGGTAGTGCGAAAACTGACTGCCTTAGGACGAGCACCCATTTGTGCGCGAATCCAATCCGTACCACTGGTTAAGATGACACCGGCTTCGCGCAGTTTATCCAATGCCACGTCCAGAATATCGCTACGCACATTTTTTAACGTGATATCGCCACCCGCTGCCGCGACTGCACACAGAAAAGTGGCTGTCTCAATCCGGTCTGCAATCACTGCATGAGTCGCACCGTGCAGACGATCGACACCTTGGATGACCAGACGATCTGTTCCTATACCTTCGATCTTCGCGCCCATAGCAACCAATAGATGGGCAAGGTCAGTCACTTCGGGTTCGCGTGCTGCGTTTTCCAGTATGGTTTCGCCCTCTGCTAACGTGGCTGCCATCAACAGGTTTTCTGTCCCTGTAACGGTAATCATATCGGTGACTACACGCGTCCCCTTTAAGCGCTTGGCTTTGGCGTGGATGTAACCCGCCTCAATCGTAATCTCGGCTCCCATCGCTTGCAGCCCTTTAATATGCTGATCAACAGGACGCGATCCGATCGCACAGCCGCCAGGCAGAGATACTTTAGCCTCGCCAAAACGCGCAAGCATAGGACCGAGCACTAGGATGGAGGCTCGCATGGTTTTTACCAAATCATAGGGTGCTTCCAGCTTGTCGATTGCCGCACCGTTTAAGGTAACTACACCATTTTCTTGCGTCACCCGCAAACCCATTTGACCAAGTAACTTGAGCATAGTAGAGACGTCTTGCAGCGACGGAACATTATGCAAAATGACATCATCCGAACTCAATAAACCAGCACACAAAATGGGCAAAGCTGCGTTCTTTGCACCGGAAATGTTAACGTCACCATTCAGGCGTTGTCCGCCTGTAATCAATAATTTATCCATTATTTTTGAAATTCGTCTGGAGTTAAAGTTTTCATCGACAATGCATGAATTTCTTCACGCATGCGGTCACCCAAAGCGGCGTACACCAGTTGATGGCGCTGTATCAAACGCTTACCGATGAAGAGTTCGGACACAATCACTGCCGTAAAATGTTGCCCGTCACCTTCGACTTCGAGGTGACTGCAATCAAGTCCATCGGCAATATATTTCTTAATTTGTTCAGGAGTTGGAAACACGATGATTCTTTCAAAATACTTTATTAGTGCCTGAGCTTATAACCACGTTTTAGCATCTGTACTGCAATCACGACTAATGCAATAAAAAATACCAGTACGATCGATAAACTGAAAAATGGATTGACGTCAGACTGCCCAAAGAAACCGTAGCGAAATCCATCAATCATGTAGAAAAACGGATTAAAGCGCGAAATGGTTTGCCACAAAGGCGGTAGAGAGTGGATTGAATAAAACACTCCCGATAAGAATGTCGCCGGCATAATCAAGAAGTTTTGGAAGGCAGATAAATGATCAAATTTCTCTGCCCAGATTCCGGCAATCAAGCCCATGGTTCCCAACATTGCTGCGCCTAAAAAAGCGAACATCAAAATCCACAAGGGGGCGACAAAACTGACGTTGGTGATCCAGATCGTCACGATAAATACGCCAAGACCAACCGCCAAACCACGCACGATAGACGCTAATACATAGGCACTGAACATCTCCCAATGCGACAACGGTGGCAAGAGAATGAAAACCAGATTACCGGTGATCTTTGATTGAATCAGTGAAGAAGAAGAGTTCGCAAATGCGTTTTGCAACACGCTCATCATCACTAAGCCCGGGACTAGAAATGCGGTGTACTTAACGTCTTTGTACACTTGCACATGTTCTTCCAGTGCGTGACCAAAAATCAGTAAATACAGTAAGGCCGTCATGATTGGCGCAGTGATCGTCTGGGTTGCCACTTTCCAGAAACGCAAAACCTCTTTGTAAAACAGAGTTTGAAAACCAATCATTTACGATCTCCCATAATTTGCAGGAAGACATCTTCCAGATCCGCTTGCTGAAGTTGCAGATCGTCAATTGCACAGCCACCAGTTCGGATCGCAGCGAGAATAGGCTCAACTTGCGAATACTCGGTGACACGCAAAATATATTCATCACCAGAGTGATGCGTCACCAGATCTTTAAGTCCCTCTGGAAATACGCCTTGTCCAGCGACTAATGTGACTTTGAGCTGAGATCCTGAGATACGTTTAATCAACGCGGCAGTGCTATCAAGCGCGACTACTTTACCCGTTTTTAGCATAGCAATACGATTGCAAAGCGCCTGAGCTTCTTCTAAATAGTGCGTGGTCAACACCACCGTATGGCCTTCTTTGTTCAAGCGCGAGACGAACTGCCACAAAGTTTGACGCAACTCTACGTCAACGCCAGCAGTTGGCTCATCCAACACGATCACAGGCGGCTTATGCACCAGAGCCTGGGCAACAAGTACCCGACGCTTCATACCGCCAGACAATGCACGCATATTGACATCAGCTTTATTGGTGAGATCAAGATTCTCCATGACCTCGTCTATCCATTTATCGTTATTCTTTAAACCGAAATAACCAGACTGCATACGCAAGGTTTCACGTACAGTGAAGAACGGATCGAATACCAGTTCTTGCGGCACAACACCAAGGTTCTTACGTGCTGCACGGTAATCCGTCACAACATCATGCCCCTGAATCTTGACCTGGCCTGAATCTGCACGATTGAGTCCGGCAATGATAGAAATCAGGGTTGTTTTGCCAGCTCCGTTAGGGCCTAGCAAACCGAAAAATTCACCTTCTTCAATAGAAAGCGAAACACCACCTAGCGCTTGCAGCGACTGGTAGCGTTTTTCAACATTAGTAATTTGTATGGCGGCCATGAAGACAATTATTGCGCTGTTGACTAGCGTTTATCCGGTGAGTCGCCAAAGATATGGCGAAAACCTTTGATTATAGGGGATTTTCGTGTCTTGAACCGAATTGACGCGATTGCTGATGACAATCGCTGTGGCGCTTATTAAGCCGCTAAGTCTGTGCAGACTTCTTGCTCACCACATCGATTATTACATTGTCAACCCGACAGTTCGAGAAAACTTTCAGTACAGGATCAATGTCGTTCGACTTGCGAAGGATTAGTGCTGAGAAGCTCAGACATGCCGTAAAGGGCGATTAAGCTAAGCAGATTTGAAGGAATAGATTTGAAATGAATAGTCTTATTTTTAAGACTCGCAGCACGCTGCCAATCAAGCATCACAGCAACTGCTGCTGAATCAACTACAACCAATGCAGACAGATCAAACTCAGTCTCGCCTTGAGAAATCGCAGACAAACCGGACTGCGCCACGCTCACGGCATTTTGCAGGCTAAGTTCACGGTTTGTTTGATACATATTACTTACTCCGTCAGGAATTAACTAATTTTTTACTGCCAATTTAGTTATCTGGCTTATTTATTAAACTTACTTTTAAGACTTATTTCTTTGGTGATCCCGCAGCCAACTTTTTATTTTTCTCAGACAAAGTTTTGATCAAACCATCGATACCAGATTTAGTAATTTCTGCAGTAAAGGTACCTTTGTAAGTTTCTACCAACCACGCACCTAAAACGTTGATGTCATAGATTTTCCATCCTGTCGCCAATTTTTCTAGGCGATAGTTGAGTTGCAAAGCTTCGCCATTTTTTTGGATTACCTGACTACGGACTTCAACGTCGATGTCTTCAGCAGCAGCACGGAAAGGTTTAAATTCCAAACGCTGATCTTTGATTTGAGAGATTGCACCCGAATATGTGAACACCAACAAAGTACGGAATTCATTGATCAACTGTTTTTGTTGTTCTGGTGTGGCATCGCGCCAGCTTTTACCTGCAGCCAACGAAGTCATGCGCTGAAAATCAACGAATGGCAATACCTTGGTTTCGACTAAGTCATATACGCGCTTTTGATTGCCGGATTGAATATCTTTGTCGCTCTTGGCGATATCCATAATTTCCTGGCTCAAACGCTTTACCAATTGATCCGCTGCTTCATCTGCCGCCATGCTACTACCAACAAATGCAAAGCTAGCGAACATAAACAAGATAAATTGTCTAAATAATTTCATGATTTTGCTTTCCCCGCTCTCAAGAGCGTATTAATGATGTTGTTATTAACTACCCAGACTATGGTCTGGTTGACCGCCTTTATATTTACTTACAAAGTGACGGATTGGATTCAATCATCCTCGGCTTTAATTTGACCAGCCCGACGCTGCAGATAAGCATCGCGTAAAAAGACATAGCGATCAAGCGAAGCTTCCTCTAACAACGCACCCGCATCTAGAACAGAAGCCCGTTTATCCACTAAACGCACAACAGTACCAATATTGCGATCCTTGACTGGCGTAACATAAGACCAAAGGTCACCTTTGTAATCAACTGGCGTAGCTACCGCATCACGTAAAGTTGAAGGGCCTAATAACGGGAGTACCAAGTAAGGACCTGATTTAACACCCCAAGTACCCAATGTCTGACCGAAATCTTCTCTATGTTTTTGCATTCCTGCCGCAGAACCAATATCAATGACGCCGCCCAGACCAAAAGTAGTGTTAACAGCAACGCGCATGACATCAGTCACGCCCTCAGCTACTTTGCCTTGTAGCAGATCATTCACCGCAGTCCAGACATCGCCAATATTGCCAAAGAAGTTGCTAATACCCGTTTGCACAAAACTTGGTAATACTGCGCGATATGCCTTCGCTGTCGGTTTTAAAATTGCCTGATCAATAGCATCATTAAAATTGAACATGATGCGATTAAAGCCTTCCAGTGGATCACGCGGATTGTCACCAATGTTGGTTTTCACACTAATCTTCGTGAGAGTCTGGGACGTCGTGTCTTTAATCTCTTTGACCGTATCTTTGACACTCTCTTTGACGGTATTTGTTGCACATCCACTTAGAATCAAAGTCAAAGCCAAGACTAATCCAGTAATTTTTATTTGGGGTTTCATTTTTTTTCGTCCTTACCATCTGCTGCCTTACTGAACAAGAACTGACTAATCAGATTTTCAAGTACAACAGCGGATTGGGTCATTTTAATTCTGTCACCAGCCACCAAATTATTGGTATCACCGCCTGGTTCTAGCCCTATGTATTGCTCACCTAAAAGACCTGCCGTCAAAATTTTGGCTGACGTATCTTTTGGAAATTTATATTTATTTTCGAGTTGTAAAGTTACCGTTGCCTGGTAAGTTTTATCGTCAAATGTGATATTCCCGACGCGACCAATTACTACACCAGCACTCTTGACAGCGGCGCGCGGTTTTAAGCCACCAATATTGTCAAACCGAGTAACGACATCATAAGTCTTATCAAAAGATAAGGTACTCATATTACCTGCCTTCAATGCCAGAAACAGCAAAGCAGCGCCCCCCAATAAAACAAATAAGCCAACCCAGAAATCCAATGATTTTTTTTGCATAGACACCATCCAATTCATTCAGGAACCTCACCTACATGGAGAGTATTCTCTCTAAAACGTTCGAAGCCCTTTTGTCCTCGCACTACCAAACAATTCCTTAAACCAATTAGCTGCCAACTGTTAGTCAATAGCACCAATTGTCGGCTATTGAAACATTAACGCAGTCAACAGAAAATCTAAAGCAAGCACTAACAATGAAGAAATTACTACCGTACGAGTCGTTGCACGTGCTACGCCCTCAGGTGTAGGCTTGGCCTCGTAACCTTGAAATAAGGCAACGAAAGTGACGGCGAATCCAAACACAATACTTTTAATGACACCGTTACCAATGTCCTGAAATACATCAACACCCGCCTGCATTTGCGACCAGAAAGCTCCATTATCAACACCAATAAGTTTAACGCCAACCAGATAACCACCAATGACACCCATAGCATTAAAAATTGCAGTCAGTACAGGCATCGCAATCAAACCAGCTAAAAAACGAGGTGCGAGCACGCGCTGAATTGGATTTACCGCCATCATCTCCATCGCAGCCAATTGCTCGCCGGCTTTCATCAAGCCAATTTCTGCCGTCAACGACGTACCGGCGCGGCCAGCAAATAACAAAGCGGTGACGACTGGTCCAAGCTCACGCGTCAAAGATAAGGCGACTAATAATCCCAAAGCCTCCTCAGAACCATAGCGATTCAAGGTATAAAACCCTTGATAGCCCAATACAAAACCAACAAACAGACCAGACACCGCGATAATTACTAAGGAATAATTACCGATAAAATGAATCTGATCTGTTACTAAACGTGGTCTGCGCCATAATCCCAATGAACTAAACAAAATCGCAAAAAAACTGCGTGCAGCGTAACCAACGTCGGCGGCAATCTCTCGCACGGCTTGCCCAAGGCGAGTAATCATCTTGCATCCCCTTGAGCAGATTGACCCTGCGTCACCAATTTGATGCCCAGATCCTCTGCCAACGATTTGCCAGGATAATGGAAAGGCACAGGACCATCAGTTTCCGCATGAACAAATTGCTTTACATAGGGATCGTTAGAAGCGCGCATTTCCTCAGGCGAACCTTGTGCAACGATTTTCCCTTGCGACAGGAAGTAGACATAGTCAGCAATCGCAAAAGATTCATGCACATCATGCGATACAAGGATGGACGTAGACCCTAATGCATCATTCAAGTTCCGTATTAAGTTTGCGGTAACCCCCATAGAAATTGGATCTAATCCGGCAAAAGGCTCGTCATACATAATCAACTGAGGGTCTAAGGCGACGGCTCTGGCCAAGGCAACGCGGCGCGCCATACCACCTGAGATTTCCGCTGGCTTGAGTTGGGCTGCGTTGCGCAAACCGACTGCCTGCAATTTCATCAGTACCAGATCATGCAGCATCGCGTCTGGCAGATCAGTATGCTCACGCAACGGAAAAGCGACGTTGTCAAATACACTTAAATCTGTGAACAAGGCACCGTGCTGGAATAACATACCCATTTTGCGACGCAAAACATATAGATCGTTCGTATTCAGGGTGTGAACATTTTGTCCATCCACGGTGACCGATCCTTGTAGCGGCAACAATTGGCCACCAATCAGACGCAAAATGGTTGTCTTGCCAGAGCCCGAACCGCCCATTACTGCGATTACTTTGCGACGTGGAAAATCCATCTGGAGACCCGATAAAATCGAGCGATCTCCATAGCCAAAGTGTAAATCACGAATTTCGACGAGATTAGTCACAAATGAGTTTTAGTTTGCAAAGTCGAGATTGTAATGCAGAACTAGAAATTAGGCATGAACGCAATTACTTGCCAATAAAATATTAAAATAAACAATCTCTCAAAGAAACTTATTTTTATAAAATATTCATACTATTTATTTACGGAATACAAACTTATATTTATTTTTCTATGTTAATAGAGGCAATAAATAAATGAATCTATAGTCAGCAATATAAATAAATCTGAAATAGTCTTTGTATTTTGTTTATAAAATACAGCATTGATGGCAGCATCGTACTGAATTTAAGATATTAGTATAGCAACTGCAGTACATCCTTATAATAAAAATGCTGCTTCAAACTCGCTTGCTGGTATTGGCCGCGAATAATAGTATCCCTGCAGTAAGTCGCAACCATATCGAATACAAAAAGCTGCCTGCTCTTTAGTCTCGACTCCTTCAGCGACAACTTTCATCTCCAAGGCTTTGGCAAACGCAATAATCGCCATCAACAGACGCTCACTCTTCGCACTATCCCCAATTGTAGAAATAAAGCCTTTATCAATTTTCAAAACGGTAACGGGGAATAACTTCAAATGATCCAGCGAGGAATAACCGGTTCCAAAATCATCCAGAGAGAAATGAATACCTTGCTCCGCAATAGCAGACAGTACCGCCACGGATGAACTAGGATCTCTGATTAAAGCACTTTCAGTAATTTCTAATTCTAAATTCCCTGCGTCCAAGCCAGATTCGGCAAGCACGTCAAATACAAGTTTCGCCAGTCCAATCTGCTTAATCTGTATTGCCGACAAATTAACAGCAACTACTAAGTTGCTACACTTAGCTGGAAATCGCTGTTGCCACTCTTTAAGCTGCTGACAAGACTGCCGCAAAACCCAGTTGCCAATATCGACAATCAAACCGGTCTCTTCTGCGACTGACATAAACGCAATCGGTGATAACAAACCAAAACGCGGATGCTGCCAGCGTACCAGTGCCTCCATCCCACCCAATGATCCATCAACAGAATTAATTTGCGCCTGATAAAAGACCAGAAACTCCTCCCTCTCCAAGGCTTTATATAAGTCATTTTTCATCAAACTACGAAACTCGACCGTCTCTTGCAATGATGCCGAATAAAATCGACTTTGATTACGTCCATCTTGTTTAGCCTGATACATCGCCACATCGGCAAATTTGAGCAAATCATCGCCATTATTTGTCGATACATCGAGTAAAGCAATACCGATACTCGTCGTAATAATCTGCTCAGTCACTCCCGTTGATATCGGACATTGCAGCATTACTACAATACGGTCGGCGAGCAATGCTGGCTGATCTTCATGCTCAAAATTGGTCATCAACACGACGAACTCATCGCCTCCCAGTCGACACAAAATATCACTGTCCCTGACGACAGTTCCCAATCGTCGCGCAATTTCGATCAATAATCTGTCGCCAGCTTCGTGCCCCAATGTGTCATTCACACTTTTGAAATCATCCAGGTCGAGTAACAGTACTGCCAGATTACTCTTACTTCTCCGCACCCTGGCTACTGCGGTTTCGAGCGCCAATTCAAATCCCCGTCGATTGATCAGGCCTGTGAGCTGATCATGTTCTGATAACTGCCGTAATTGCTCACGACTTTCTTTCAACTCATTTTCGATAACATAGCGCTGCCTCGCTTGTCGTACTGATCGGATCAAACCTCTGCCTGTAACCTCGGTCTTTAGTAAAAAATCCTGCGCTCCTAACTGCAAACAACGTTCAGCGATAAGTTCGTCATCCACCCCACTGAGCATCAGGATGACGACGCTCTCAAACGGCCCGTTTCTCAGCAGTCGAAGAACCTCAATCCCGTCCTGATCAGGTAAGCGATAGTCTAGCAAAATCGCGTCAAAGTGCTGCTCTGAAGCAAATGCTAAACCGCTCTGCGCGTTCGTTGCCTCAACGATCTCACAGACAACGGCGCTCTGACGCAAAGATCGCATCACGGATTGACGATCAAGTGCATCGTCATCAATTAACAATAAGCGAAGCGAAGATTTATTCATCGTTGGACCTGTTGTTTTGTTTGTCTCACTCCATAACCGGTAGTTCGACCACCCGCCAGAAATGATCGATCATCTCCATCACCCGCAAGAAGCCATCGCCGACCTGACTTTTGACGATATAACCTGCAACATGCTTTTGGTAGGCCGCAACCTTATCCTCATCCGTCTTTGATGTGGTCAAAACAAATACGACTGCACTGGAAAGAGAAGGATCATTGCGCAGTACCTCCAACATCTCCAGCCCGTTCATTCTGGGCATATTGAGATCCAGCATAATCAAATACGGTTGACGAACGGCATTTGGCATACGTAATAATTCGAGCGCTTCAATACCATCTCTGGCCCGTACTACCGGATTGATAATTTTCAGTTTTTTGAGGGCGCGCTCAACACCCATGACGTCAACATCATCATCGTCAACCAACATGATTGTGACGTCTTTATAGCGCTTAGCTTTGTCTGGCATGGCGACCTCATTGAGTAATATTGACAGGCCATAGAAAACGGAATGTGCATCCAGTCTGCCCGTCAGAAACCAGTTCAACCGTCCCACCAACCGATTCAACCGCTTTTTTTACCAGCGCCAGACCGATGCCACTACCTTCAACTTCGTCGCGTGGCTTAAGAGTCTGAAACATGCCAAATACGCGTTGCTGATGCTCGGGCGCAATACCTGGGCCATCATCTTTGACGGTGAACTCTATGTAATGAGCGACGCCTTTGTTTGCGTCGTTGTTTAGGTGATTGTTTGCTTCATTATTTATACTAACGGCAATCATCTTTGCTCCGACCAAAATACGCCCATCCGGCTTGTTGTGATGTTTAATCGCATTACTGATTAGATTACGGAGCACCAAATTCAAGGGGACTTTTCGTGTTTGGACCGTAGGTAAATCATCTGCTGCTTCTAGTCGAATTGCCTTAGTAGTTTTGAGTAATTCAAAAATATCGCTTACCAATACGCGGGTATCGACTGTCACGATTTCATCATCTGCCCGCCCGACGCGCGCATAAGCAAGTAAATCATCGAGCAACATCTCCATGCGCTGAATGCGGCTTCTGATTAAATATAAATGCCGTTGTGTGTCTGGATTGAGCGTATCGGCTAAATCCTCAGAAATCCAGTTAGCCAGCTGATCTATGCCTCTTAACGGCGACTTTAGATCATGTGAGGCGACATAGGTAAAATTATTTAACTCCTGATTGATGACAGTGACTTCTTGTATTTTTTTCTCAAGATTTTGTTGCGTCAGGAGAAGCATCTCATTTGTTTCGGTTAATTTCTGGGTGCGCGTGATGACTTGCGCATCCAGCTCTTTGTTGAGTTGAGTCAGATTTCTCTCGGCCAGGTCTCTGCGAGCGACTTCTGACTCTAGCTTTTTAATCGTTTCGTTGAGTAAAGTAGTACTCGGGATCTTAAGTGCGGTTGGCATTAAGCGCCATAGCATCACCGCGGTCACCACCGACAACACAGCGGTAAATCCTTTGACCGAGGCATCAAGCCAATAAGCCGGCTCCCATATCGTTAAAATGGAAATCAAATGGGTCGTTCCGCAAGCAAAGATAAATGCGGAAAACATAATGAAGATCCAGTTAAATTCCAGATCATGCCGTCTGCGAACAAAAAAGATCAATGCAAGGGGGATGGAGTAGTAAGAAATCCCAGTCAGCGTATCGGACGCGACGTAGAGCCAAAGCAAGGATGGCGTCCATAAGTAACAATGCCCGTGCGGCATAAACTCGCTAGTGATAATCCAACTTAGTAGTGAATCCATATCGCACACCTTTCTTGGTGTATGGGACAAACACAAAGCTCAAATTAATACTGTCATGAGTATATTTAAGTCGTCCATATAATCATTGGACACTAAGGCATATTTCAAAAAATAAAGGGGGAGTATATTGAATATTAACCGACTACCCGCGGCTGGCGATTGTAAAAAAACACTGTTTAGTTATCGAGGAAATACTACGTTTGAAATAACTCAGTGTAATTTCCGATAAAAAACTGTATGAGGTCAATGTAACTTAGGACTGCAATATATGCAAATATGTCTATTGTTTTTGTTATTTTTGTTGCTACTACTTACTTGATTATTACCAACGCGACATCTCTGCTCGCGTTGGTAAAGTAGGGACGGGAATTAACGCGGCAACACTGACTCCCCCATCAAAGCAGCATCCACTTCCCGAGCGCATTGACGGCCTTCGCGGATTGCCCAAACCACCAGCGATTGCCCGCGCCGCATGTCGCCCGCAGCATAAACTTTATCCACGTTGGTTTTGTAGCAATCAACACCGTCTGTCGTTGCTCTGGCGTTGCCCCGAGCGTCTTTTTCTATACCGAACGCGTCCAGCACTTGCTGAACCGGAGAAACGAAACCCATTGCCAACAGAACCAAATCTGCCTTCATTTCGAATTCGGAATCCGGCACTTCTTGCATCTTGCCGTCTTTCCATTCCACGCGTACCGCCACTAATTTTTCTACTTTGCCGTTTTTGCCCTCTAAACGTTTAGTCGCTACTGCCCAATCGCGTTCGCAACCTTCTTCGTGCGAAGAAGATGTGCGCATTTTGATCGGCCAATAAGGCCAGACCAGCGGCTTGTTCTCTGTTTCTGGTGGTTGCGGCATCAGTTCAAACTGGGTAACAGACTTAGCACCATGACGGTTAGAAGTACCGACGCAGTCTGATCCGGTATCGCCACCGCCAATGACAACCACATGCTTAGCGCTTGCCATGATCTGATCTTTGACCTTGTCACCCGCGTTCACTTTATTTTGTGAAGGCAAGAAATCCATCGCAAAATGCACACCCTTTAACTCGCGGCCAGGAACCGGCAAATCACGTGGAGTCTCAGCACCGCCAGCGATGATGACCGCATCAAATTCTTTTTGTAGCTGCTCTGGTGAGACTGTTTCTTTCGACCAGTTGGTGACTGTTGAAGGAAAATCTTTACCAACCAAAGTGCTGGTACGGAACACCACACCCTCTGCCTGCATCTGTTCTACCCGACGATCAATATGCGTCTTTTCCATTTTAAAATCTGGAATACCGTAGCGTAGCAAGCCGCCGACGCGATCATTCTTTTCAAACACGGTCACATCATGCCCGACCCGTGCAAGTTGCTGCGCTGCGGCCAGACCGGCAGGACCGGAGCCGACGATCGCCACTTTCTTTCCAGTTTTAATCGCTGCGGGTTGTGGTTTGACCCAACCGTTTTCCCAGCCCTTGTCGATGATGAAATGCTCGATTGATTTAATTCCAACGGGGGCATCATTAATGCCCAAGGTGCATGCAGTTTCGCAGGGCGCGGGACAAATACGACCAGTAAATTCAGGAAAATTATTAGTGGAATGCAGTGTCTCTAAAGCCTGCTCATAATTTCCGGTATAGACCAAGTCATTCCAGTCTGGAATGATGTTATTCACTGGGCAGCCGTTATTACAAAAAGGGATGCCGCAATCCATGCAACGAGCGCCCTGGATTTTTGCCTGGTCATCGCTTAGATGAACTAAAAATTCTTTGTAGTGCTTTTTACGTGATTGCGGTGCTTCGCTCGCTTCTTGCAAGCGCTGGTACTCCATGAAGCCGGTTACTTTACCCATGTCTATTCCTTCAATTTTGATGCGGGCGATGCCCTGTCCAACTTATCAATGTTGTTGTCTATGCTGAGAGATTGGCACGGGACTATATGAAAGTGATCCCGTGCTCTCGATACGCACTGTACGATTAGGCAGCGATTGTTTCTTTCGCTTTACCCGCCTGTTTTGCTGCGTACATTTCAGCCAGAGCGCGCTTATATTCTGTCGGGAATACTTTGACGAATTTAGAGCGTCCACGCGCCCAGTCGTCCAATAAATTACGCGCCCGTGTGCTGCCTGTATGTTTGAAGTGACGCTCTATCATATGACGCAAAATCGCCTCATCGGTCTCACCTTCGCCACCGCGCAAACGGCTATGCCAAAGCGATGGATCAACCGTCGCTGCCTGCACATCGCCCGCCAATACTGGTGCTAGTGCGACCATTGATAAATTACATCTGGCTTCAAATTCGCCATCAGGATCGTAGACATAGGCAATACCGCCCGACATACCCGCAGCAAAATTACGTCCCGTGTCACCCAGCACAATCACGGTGCCGCCAGTCATATATTCACAGCCATGATCGCCAGTACCTTCGACTACCGCCAACGCACCTGAGTTACGCACCGCAAAACGCTCGCCTGCAACACCATTGATAAACGCTTCACCAGAAATAGCACCATATAAAACGGTGTTGCCGCAGATGATGTTATCTACCGCCCAGCCTCGGAACTCGGTATTAGGCCGAATAATGATACGTCCGCCGGACAAACCTTTGCCGACATAATCATTACCTTCACCAACCAGATCCAGCGTAACGCCATGCGCCAAAAACGCGCCGGCTGATTGACCAGCTGTGCCTTGCAATTGAATATGAATCGTATCGTCCGGCAATCCTGCATGACCATATTTTTTAGCGACTTCGCCGGACAACATGGTACCGACGGTGCGGTTTAAATTTTTGATCGGTGAAATAAACGAGACTTTTTCACCCGTCTCTAATGCCGTTTTTGCCTGTGCAATTAACTTATTATCGAGCGCGTTTTCTAAACCATGATCTTGCACATCAACATGCTTGATCGGCGTATCTGCAGGCACATCCGGTTGATAGAAAATACGACTGAAATCCAATCCCTTCGCTTTCCAGTGCCCAATCGCTTTTGACTTATCGAGCAAATCAACGCGACCAATCAACTCGTCATAAGTACGAATGCCCAACTGCGCCATGATCTGACGTACTTCTTCTGCAACGAAGAAGAAATAGTTAACGACATATTCCGGCTTGCCAGAAAACTTAGCACGCAAAATCGGATCTTGTGTTGCAACACCAACAGGGCAGGTGTTCAAATGACATTTGCGCATCATGATGCAGCCCTCGACGACCAGCGGTGCAGTCGCAAAACCGATTTCATCCGCGCCCAACATAGCGGCAATTGCTACGTCACGCCCCGTCTTCATCTGACCATCTGCCTGTACACGGACCCGTCCGCGCAATCCATTGAGTACCAGAGTTTGCTGGGTTTCGGAAAGACCTAATTCCCAAGGAGTACCAGCATGTTTAACGGACGACAAAGGTGATGCGCCAGTACCGCCATCATGTCCCGCAATCACCAGATGATCGGCCTTGGCTTTAGAGACACCCGCAGCAACAGTACCAACGCCGACTTCGGATACCAGTTTGACTGAAATTGAGGCTTTAGGATTCGCGTTTTTTAAATCATGAATCAGTTGCGCCAAATCTTCAATCGAGTAAATATCATGATGCGGCGGTGGGGAAATCAGGCCGACACCCGGGACAGAAAAACGCAGTTTTGCAATATATTCCGATACCTTATGCCCAGGTAATTGGCCGCCCTCGCCCGGCTTGGCTCCCTGTGCCATTTTGATCTGAATCTGATCAGCAGAAATCAGGTATTCCGTCGTCACGCCAAATCGACCTGACGCCACCTGCTTGATACGAGAGCGTAAAGAATCCCCTGGCAATAAGGGCATATCGACTTCGATATTGGCTTTACCAACAATCGACGCCAAGGTGTCACCTTGCTTGATCGGAATCCCTTTTAATTCTTGTTGATAACGCGCAGGATCTTCCCCTCCTTCGCCCGTGTTGGATTTTCCACCGATACGATTCATTGCAATCGCTAAGGTTGCGTGGGCTTCCGTGCTGATCGACCCCAAAGACATCGCCCCAGTCGCAAACCGTTTGACAATTTCTTTGGCAGGCTCTACCTGATCCAGCGGTATCGCTTTAGCAGGATCAATTTTGAATTCAAACAAACCACGTAAGGTCATATGACGTTTAGATTGGTCGTTGATGATCTGAGCGTATTCTTTGTAGGAATTATAGTTATTAGTCCGGGTTGAATGCTGTAATTTGGCAATCGCGTCCGGCGTCCACATATGGTCTTCACCACGAATACGGAAGGCATATTCGCCGCCCGCATCCAAAGCATTTGCCAATACCGGATCATTACCAAATGCCAGACTGTGCAAGCGTAATGCTTCTTCAGCGACTTCAAATACGCCGATACCTTCCACATTGGAGGCAGTGCCTTTGAAGTATTTGTCGACCAATGATTTATTGAGGCCGATTGCTTCAAAAATCTGCGCGCCGCAATACGACATATAGGTGGAAATGCCCATCTTGGACATGACTTTCATCAAGCCTTTGCCGATTGCCTTGGTGTAGTTGTACATCGCTTTTTCTGCGGACAAATCACCTGGCAAATCTTTTGCCATTGCCGCAAGTGTTTGCATTGCTAGGTAAGGATGTACTGCTTCAGCGCCGTAACCTGCCAGCAAGGCGAAATGATGCGTCTCGCGAGCGGAGCCGGTTTCGACCACTAAGCCCGTAATCGTACGCATACCGCGACTAACCAGATGCTGATGCACGGTCGAAGTTGCTAACAGCGCAGGAATAGCGACGTTGTTCGCATCCATCTTGCGGTCAGTGATGATCATAATGTTATGACCAGATTTGACCGCATCGACGACTTCGGCGCAGATTGATGCCAGGCGTGCTTCGATCCCGTCTTTACCCCAAGCGACGGGGTAGCAGATATCTAGTTCATAGGACTTGAATTTGCCACCGGTGTTGGCGCTAATATTACGCAGTTTGGCAATATCGGCAAAATCCAGCACTGGCTGTGATACCTCCAAACGCATCGGAGGATTGATGTTGTTGGTGTCCAGCAGGTTAGGTTTAGGGCCGATAAATGATACCAGCGACATGACCATCGCTTCACGAATCGGATCGATAGGCGGATTGGTGACTTGCGCGAATAACTGCTTAAAGTAGTTATACAAAGGCTTCAATTTATTTGACATCACCGCCAGCGATGAGTCATTGCCCATGGAGCCAATCGCTTCTTCAGCACTGGTTGCCATTGGTGCCATCAAGAATTTTAAATCTTCTTGTGTATAGCCAAATGCCTGCTGCTGATCTAGCAAAGTCGCGCTGGATGGTTCTACTGCTTGCTCTGCTTTTAACGCGTTGAGTTTGATACGTACAGACTGAATCCATTGCTTGTATGGTTTGGCATTGGAGTAGGTATCTTTAATTTCTTTGTCATCGATGATGCGACCAGCATCTAAATCGATCAAAAACATTTTGCCCGGTTGCAGGCGCCATTTTTTGATGATTTTAGATTCAGGAATCGGCAATACGCCGGATTCCGACGCCATTACGACCAGATCATCATCCGTCACGATGTAGCGCGCCGGGCGCAAACCGTTGCGATCCAAGGTGCCACCAATCTGGCGGCCATCGGTAAATGCCATCGCAGCGGGACCATCCCATGGCTCCATCATCGCAGCGTGGTATTCGTAGAATGCGCGACGGTTGTCGTCCATCATCGTGTGATTTTCCCAGGCTTCCGGGATCATCATCATCATTGCTTGTGCAATTGGATAACCAGCCATGACCAAGAGTTCCAGCGCGTTATCGAAGCTGGCAGTATCGGATTGACCTTCAAAAATCAGCGGATACAATTTTTGTAAATCATCGCCTAGTACTGCGGATTTCATCACGCCTTCGCGTGCGCGCATCCAGTTAAAATTACCTTTCACCGTGTTGATCTCACCATTATGAGCAATCATGCGGTAGGGGTGAGCCAATGGCCACTCTGGGAATGTGTTCGTTGAAAAACGCTGATGCACCAGCGCCAATGCAGAAACGCAGCGAGGATCTTGCAAGTCTTTGTAGTAGACACCGACCTGATCGGCCAGCAACAAACCCTTGTAGACGATGGTGCGCGCCGACATCGACGGCACAAAATATTCTTTGCCGTGCAGCAGCTTCAACGCTTCGATCGCGTGTACTGCCGATTTACGAATGACGTATAACTTTCGTTCCAGCGCATCGGTCACCATGATATCTGCGCCACGACCAATGAAAATCTGACGTATCACAGGTTCTTTTTCGCGGACTAATGGCGACATCGGCATCTCGGTATCAACCGGCACATCGCGCCAGCCCAGAACAACTTGGCCTTCTGCTCGCACGGCGCGCTCAATCTCTTGCTGACATGCCAAACGTGAGGCGTGTTCTTTCGGCAAAAAGATCATACCCACGCCATATTCGCCCGGCGGTGGTAACTCTATGCCTTGCTTGCTCATCTCTTCACGGAAGTATTGATCTGGAATTTGAATCAAGACACCAGCGCCGTCACCCATCAGTTTATCGGCACCAACCGCACCGCGATGATCGAGATTTTTAAGAATCAGCAAACCTTGCTCCACAATTGCGTGGGATTTTTTGCCTTTGATGTGTGCCACAAAGCCTACACCGCAGGCGTCATGTTCATTTGCTGGGTCGTACAGGCCTTGCGCTTGCATCATAATTCTCCACTTAAAATTAAGGTTGAATCGTAGAGTAGTGCAGCGCAACAGAAACATCAATAACAATATTTAGGGTCAGTGTTAAAATAAATTAAAATTAAATTCAATAAATTTTAATTGGGGACATAGTAAAAATAAGTGCTATTTAACGGTTCCCATTAAGAATATGGCATTCGATTTAAAGAATGCGTTTGCTGGCACGAAAAAGTCGCGGGAGGACATTCACCCACGAGTGAGCTAGATTTCAGACGATAAAATATGGGCGGATTCTAAGCTTATAGAAATGCTTACTTAAATTACTCCCCATATGTATATATTGGTTGTCCATATATTTATTGGACAATACATCATTTTTCACAGAATTATGGGGGAGTATATTGATATGAATGGGAAAAAGGCATTAAGCAAAGATCAAATTCCAATGGAACTTTCAGCGAATCCATACCAAACGTAAAACCAGATTAGAGCAAATTTAAACTCGCATAGTTGCCAAATTAGTTGCCACCTTAGATGGCAGACAGCACTTTTCTGGGTCGCCCACGCTTCATCGGCTCTACCCGACGCTCGGTGGACTTTGTCATGTCTGCTTTAAATTGTTCAGTGCCGATTAGCCAGCCTTTGAGTGTTGCATCCATCAGTGAATTCAATTCTGAACTCAATAAAGGCTGCTGCATCATGTCCCGATATGCGGCTTCGCGTTGAAACGGCGTATTCCCCAAACTCCAATACAAAGGATGATCAGTAATTAAGGGATCAATTTTCAAACCGATATGGTGCTGGAAGCTAGACCAAGGGTATTCCTGCGCATCGGCCACCAATTTGCTACGAACCGGATTACTTTCTATAGACAAAGAGCAGCGCAAAAAATACAAAGCCGCCTCCATCACCGTCGCCCGATACCGCCCTTGCCACAAACTGCCAGTACGCTCATATTTGCGATTGTAATAAGGGACATAGTGACGACCAATCCACTGCATCATCTTACCCAGCCCCACTTCGTCCACAGGAGTAACGAGTAAATGGACATGATCTGGCAATAAAACATAAGCATGGATGGCAACTTCAAACTGTTTGGCAGCCTCGCCTAACCAAGCCAGAAAAGCGACGTAATCAGCCGACTCACGAAAAATCGCCTGATGATTATTCCCATGCTGAATAACATGATGCAATTGTCGCGGAATAACGAGGCGGCTAAGTCTGGCCATGGTGTAAAAGTCGCTAAATATAAGATTGAGTAAGATTGGTGGGCAAACAAGCATTGCATTGTAAATCAAGCGACCGGGCACAAAGTAATGTGGCGGCGGTATCCAGCAGTAATTAACCGTATTCAGCCTCAACCAGACTGATGCAAATACATGAAAATATCTCGCCGCTTAAATACGGAAAAGACGAAGAGAAAGTTTCATCCATGTATTCTCTGTACTGGGACATCTCTTAGTCCTTTGTATTTTTGTTTTGTGTAAGTCTTAATAAATCGGCAGATTCAGAGGACGGATAATTCACGATAAAATAAACAATGGTAATCTGAGACCGATTGATGCGAACTATTTAGTTCTTTTTTAGTCGAAATAAGCAGATGTCGCCGTACGGACAAATACAGAAAAACAATCAGACAGCGCGTACATTTTGTTACATCATATAGTGTGGTTATCGTGGCGCATGCGCTATATTTTCTGCACTAAAAATTCAAAATTAATTTTCAAAGCTAATTTTTAAAGCTAAATTTCAGAGCGACGATTTGGAGAACCCCACATGAAGAAAAAACTATTGTGCTTAATGCTTGCCTTTGCAGCATCAACGCAAGCCGATACCTTAGAACCTTCTTCAACAAACCAATTACTCATGCCCCTGCCACAACAAGCGCAGGCGGCACGCGTCAGTGCTGGCTTCTTAACCCGCTTCCACTACAAGGCGACGCCCTTAGATGATGCGATGTCTCAAAAGATTTTTGATCGTTATCTGAAATCACTTGACCCAGAAAAATTATTTTTTACGCAGGCCGATATCAATCAAATTTCCAGTGCGCGTAATCAGCTGGACGATGCGATTTATCAAGAGAATCTGAACGTCCCGTTCATGATTTTCAATCTCTATGAAAAACGTCTGGTTGATCGCCTGACGTATGCTCGTGAGATTCTGAAAAAAGGTTTCGACTTCACCCAGAAAGAAAGCTATTCCTACGGACGAGATAAAGCTGTCTGGCCGGAATCAGAAGACGAAGTCCGCGACCTTTGGCGCAAGCGCGTCAAGAACGACTGGCTGCGTCTAAAACTCGCTGGCAAAGACGATGCTGCGACTCGAGAGACATTAGAAAAACGTTATACCAGCTCATTGTCTAGGGTGCGCAAATACAAGAGTGAAGATGTATTCCAGATTTTTATGGATTCCTACGCGATGTCGATTGAGCCGCATACCAATTACCTTGGCCCGCGCGCGTCAGAAGATTTTGATATTTCGATGAAATTATCGCTAGTTGGAATAGGCGCAGTACTTCAAGAGCGTGATGACTACACCACCATACGCGAATTGGTCGCTGGCGGTCCCGCTGCGCTGTCTAATCGTTTAAAACCAGGTGACAGAATTGTCGGTGTTGGACAAGGCAAGACAGGTACTATCACGGAAGTAGTCGGATGGCGTATTGATGATGTCGTCAAGCTGATACGTGGCAACAAAGATTCAATCGTGGTGCTGGACATTCTTCCTGCCGATGTAAGCCTGGATGGAAAACATCAAATGGTGTCGCTGGTGCGCGACAAAATTAAGTTAGAAGAGCAGGCAGCTAAAAAATCGATTATCCCTATCCAGAGCGAGGGCGTTACACGCCAGATAGGCGTCATTTCTTTGCCTACTTTTTATCAAGATTTTGATGCTCGCATGAAAGGTGATAAAGATTTTAAAAGTGCGACACGTGATGTCATCCGCTTATTGGACGAACTCAAAAAAGCCAAAGTCGATAGCGTATTAATCGATTTGCGTGACAACGGCGGAGGCTCCTTAACTGAGGCAATTGAACTCACAGGCTTATTTATTGATAAGGGTCCAGTAGTGCAACAGCGTAATGCGCAAGGCAAAATAACGGTAGAAAGTGATACCAACGCTGGCGTTGCCTGGGATGGTCCGCTGGGGATATTAATCAATCGTGGCTCGGCATCGGCATCAGAAATTTTTGCGGCAGCGATTCAGGACTATGGTCGTGGTGTGATTATTGGTGAAGGTAGTTTCGGTAAAGGTACCGTGCAAACCATCGTCAACCTAGATCAGGCGACCCAAAATCCCAAGGCAAAATTTGGTGAACTCAAAATGACGATTGCCCAGTTTTTCCGTATCAATGGCGGCACAACGCAACTGCGTGGCGTGACGCCGGATATCAGCTTCCCTAGCGGCACTGACACGGAGAGTTTTGGTGAATCTAGCTATGACAACGCACTGCCCTGGACGCAAATTAAAGCAGCAGATTACAAACCCACAGGTGATCTGAGCGATTTGTTACCGATGCTGGCAGTCAGACATGAGTCGCGTATTGCAAAAGATAAAGATTTCCAATATCTGCAAGAAGATATTGCTGAAATCCAGACTTTGCGCAAGAAAAAAACCATTTCTCTCAACGAGGCAGACCGTCGCAAAGAGAAAGAAACATTAGAAGCCAAAATCAAATCGCGTGAAAATAGTGAAGCTGGTGATAAGAAAACTGCCAGCAAAAATAAAGACGCTTTAGATGATGGCCTGCAAGCAAATGAACGAAATCTTGTTGCGGATATCGCTGCAGAAAAAGATCGGAAAAATGCAAAAGATATCTTACTCAACGAGGCCGTTCATATTTTGAGTGACGAAGTTGATTTACTAAAAACCAATGCCAAATTAGCGGCACGGGTTTTGCCAGCAAATGCACTCAACGCCAGCCAAAAACACGATTGAGTAAATTATCACGAGGATTTTTACAACAACAGCAAGTGTGTTTTTGCAAAAATAGAAATTAAATTCGACGTACGAAGTGCACTTAAATAAAAAAGTCCCGCAAGGTAATTTATCCTGTGGGACTTTTTTTTGTGTCACCTTTAAATAACGAACTTATCAAAGACAAATTTATCAAATCAAATCGAGTAGAACTCGCCTTACATCAAGGCCCTACAGCCAAACGACCTAATGCAGTGTCATCCGTAAAAAATCCATCAATCCCCGCTGCAATATAACGTTTCATCTCAGCGACAGAACCTAGTTCATTACGAGCATTCGCGCCGTTAGCATCACGAAAATCAGCCGCGAGAAAGCGATTCTCGGGACGGAAAGTCCAGACATGCACCAGCAACCCAGCAGCATGCGCGTCTGCGACAAATGAAGTTGGCGTACCAAGTAGTCCGTCCACTAATAAGGGAATAATCGCACGCGTTGGTGGCGCGACCACATCAGCATACTGCGCGATTGTGCGCATCCCTTCGGCAGTCGTCATTTTGCCAAATGTCAGATCACCACCAGCGGCAACGACATCACTAGGGCGATAATTGCCCTCGGCGACTAACTGCATCAGACGGATATTTTCACGCTTAGCGGGCGCACCTAACTTGCTACGCAAATATTTGAGATTGGCGATTTCAAAAGATTGAATCTCCAGCGGACAGTGCTTCGTGTACTCATGCGCCTCGATTGTCTTTAAAAACCGGTCTTCCAGAGGTAAGCCGACTTTCGCAAAATACGTAGAACTTTTTAATTCCGGCACCAGACCAATTACACGTCCGCTAGTAGCGGATTGGGCGGCAACAAAATCAATAATTTCTTCCCAGGTAGGTATCTGGAACATGCCGTCATACAAGGTGTTCGCAGGTCGTACTTTTGGCAAACGTTCAACTGCACGCAAGGATTTTAATTCATCCAAGCTGAAGTCTTCTACAAACCAACCAGTGTGAGTTTGACTATCAATTGTTTTGGTTGTGCGCCTGCTGGCAAACTCTGGGTGCTTAGCGACGTCGGTCGTCTCAGTCAAATCTGCCTCATGCCGCGCTACCAAAACACCATCCTTGGTGATCACCAGATCAGGCTCAATATAATCTGCCCCATCGGCAATCGCTCTGGCATAAGACGCTAAGGTATGCTCCGGACGCAACGCGCTGGCACCACGATGTGCGAATACCTCTACCTTCTTAGTCGGCACATAAATAGATTGAACGCCTTGAGTCGATTGTGCTGATTGTGCTGATTGTGCTGATTGTGCTAGGGCAGGAAGCATTGGTATCAAACCTGTTAAACCAATTGCGGCAACACTGCCCAGCGTTGTTGTGAAAAAATTTCTACGATTGAATGTCATGTAAATTGTCCTCAAAAATTCAATGTAAATTAAAAATTAGTGCCGAGCGTCACAAAGAACTGGCGTGGTGCAATCGGGAAGGTGTTGTAAGTACCTGATGCAGCACCAACCACGACCACAGACGCGCCAGTTTGTTGGTTCAGATTAGTAATATTCAACCTGACTTTAGTATTTTTCAGGAAGGCATTATCAAGCATCGGCAGTTTTGCACTTAAGGCTAAGCTAGCCATAAAGTAACCAGGCACGGATAAATCGTTGGTGTAGGTGGCGTAACGTTTGCCGATATATTCACCGATCAGTTGCGCCTCGAAATCACCTTCAGTCGCCGTAGCGACAAACTTGTTCATCCATTCAGGGCTGCCCGGTACTTTTTTGCCAGATGTCGCCACTGTCGCGGCACCATTATTGTAGTTATCCGAATAGATAGAACGGTTATACGACAAGGCGTTATAAAAAGAAAAATTACGTCCAAAATGCAAAGTCCCGGCAATATCAATACCGGTAGTTTGTACGCTACCGACGTTCGCCAAAATTGGATTGCCACCGATAATAGAAGAGATCACTGGCGTCGGGCTAATTTGCAACAAGCGATTACTAAAATCAACGTAGTATAAATTGACCTGACCATCGATTTTATTCAGCGCGCCCAAATTCAAATCGCGGCTGCTGCGCATACCAACCTCATATGTGACTGAAGTTTCTGGCTTTGCGGTACTCTTAAAAAGATCAAATCCTGATTGACTAGCCAGACTCCAAGGTGATGCGCCACCGCCACCATAAGTCACGAACTGTCTTAAATTTTGCTGGATATTAGCGAATAACTGATCACGTGATGATAAGTCCCAACGCACACCAATTTGCGGCAAAAACCATTTACGGGTAATGATCTCACCCTCTGGTAATGCCTTTGAGCCGCCGGAGATTGCACCAATTGCAGGTTGAACCGGGAAGGTACCTTTTGCAAATTGCAGGCTGGATTTAAACCCTGCCAGAACCGTCAAATCCTTCCGCACACTCCACTCATCTTGCAAATGCAACTGCACAACATTATTATCAATCTCGCTGCCATATTGTGTAATCAAAGGATTGCTTGGTCTATCGTACGGTGAGCTTGGATTGTTTACATCCAAAGCGTACCAACGACGGAATGCTGACGATTTATTATGCTCCCACCAGCCACCTACTTCGATCTGATGATCGCCCCATTCTTTACGCAAATTAGAGATCAGACCGCCGCGATCAATTTTGTATTCGGTAGTACGGGTAGCATAGCCGGAATTACCAAAAATTTGCTTCAGATTTTGATTCGGGAAATACACACTAAACAGCGCTGGCAAACCCGCTGCGCCAATCGGACCTGCGACGACACCTGCGCCGTCATCCTTATGGAAATACACCTGATTTGACCACTTGGTAGTCTCATTTAAATTGGCATCGTATTTTGCATAGGCCAAATAATCAGTCCGTTGTGCATCGCTGTAGTAGTTACGATAATTAGACCCATCTGCCGCTGGTGTAGCGCCGGTAGACGATACGTATTTGAGTGCTGTTGCAAAATCGGGATACAGGAAAGGACGGGTATAAGGTGCGCTCGTTTCGCCAGCGACATGCACCGTGCTATCTTCGTTTGGTTCAGTCTTATCGTTGTAATTAAAATAGAGCGTCAACTTGCCGGGAGCAGTGTCATGTACGAATTTTGCATTCAACTGATTGCCGCCCTGCTTACCGTTAAAATCCCACGCTTTTGCATCCTGACGCATCAAAGCGACATACGCAGAATTGCCATCACCAAATAGGCCTGTATCAAAACGAGCAAAGGTACGGGATGTGCTGTAGCTACCAAAAGTTTGCTCTAAACTAGTACGACGCTGCGCCAAGGGATCACTAGAAAATGTCTCTATCGTGCCACCTAAGTTACTGGTTGATGCAGTGGCAAGATCACCCGCGCCAGAAGATAAAATAACATTACGGACGTTCTCGCTTATTACTGCACGCTGTGGCGAAAGACCATTGTAGTTACCATATTGCTGATCGCCTAAAGGTATGCCATCCATGGTGTAGCCAAGCTGCTGGCCACTAAAGCCGTGGATAAACAGCGTTAAATTTTGTTCGTTATTGCCCCAAGGATCGGCAGTTTGAAAATTCACACCCGGCAGCGTTTGTAACGCTTTTACAGGATTAGTACCTGCCAATATTTTTTGAATTTCCAAGCCTCGTACCGATACCGAAGAACGAGTCGTCTGAGATGAAATCACTACAGTCTGCGCACCGGTGGTCGCGGAGTCTGCTACGGAACTTGCGCTATCAGAGGCATTAGCTGAATCGATTACTATCTTTTTTTGTGCTTCATCCGTCGCTACCGCTTTGCTTTGCGCCATTGCTGGCTGAGCAAATGCTAAAGCGAAAAATGCAGAGCTAAGGGAAGCCGCGAGTATCTTGTGTGGGCCTAAATGATTTGATCTGAAGCTTTTCTTGCACGCTGTTTTCGTAGAATTAATTTTCATATTAAAACCCATGGTGACACTATGATGTCGACCATAATCGGACACCACACTGCGATCGTTGAAAAAGAAATAAATAAAGCAATCGCGGTGCAGATTACGTTTTGTTTATTACGACTTGATGAATTAGGCGTTAGACTTTATCGACGTGCCATGTAAAGTCAGGGTGTGTTGTATTTTTCTACTGCGCTATCCATTTTTTATGAATTATTTTTTCACACGAATTACTTTTTTGTTCAAATAAAATTTTTGTTAATGCCTCTCAATATTTTCTGGATTCGTCATGTCTCTCTCATCTGCCGTAGTAAGTAATATAGCCCCAGAGCTGATTTTGCAAGCAGCGACGATCTTGGTAACACGCCGTCAGTCAGGCGTACAAGGTGAACGCTTGCCGCCTAGTTTTCACCAGATGAACAGTGCAGCAGGATTAGCAATTCAGGCTGCGGTGTCGACTCAAATGGGTGACCATACTGGTGCTTGGAAATGTGGAATAGCTGCTGATGTTCGCGTGGATCGCGTGATATTAGCGCCGATTTATAGCAAAACTATTTTTAGCGATCCTATCGCTGCATGCCCGGTCTGGTCACGTGCAGGGCATGTAAAAATTGAGCCCGAACTTGCTTTTATTCTCGGTTGTGATTTGCCTGCGCGCGATACGCCTTATGAGGCTGCAGAGGTCGATGCGGCGATCATTCGTACCCACATTGCCTTAGAGTTAATTGATAGTCGTTATACCAATCCTGACGAAGTCAGTTTTGTAGAAAACTTGGCGGATGGTTTGCTGAATCAAGGTTTATTCCTTGGCCCTGAAGTCGACGGCGCCAAAGCAAAAATCACTACGGATATGGCGATTAAAGTCAGTAGCGGGTTGCAGCAAGACAAAAATTTGATGCCACTAATACAGTTTGAAGGACGCCACCCCAATACCCATCCGCGCGCGCCCTTATATTGGCTGGCAGAATATTTACGCAGTCAAGGGCAAGGTCTGCAAGCAGGTCAGGCAATTATCACCGGGTCTTACGCAGGGAGTTTTGAAGTGGCGCTGGATCAGGATATCTGCATTCAGTTTGGCGATCTGGGCGAGCTCAACGTTAACTTTAGTCGCCGTGAAATTTCATAGGCGTTTGTCTAAATTAGCGTTTGTCTGAATTAGCTTTAGTAAGAGCTTACTTAATTAAGATTCTCACATTCCGTGACCGCTAGCTACAACGGAAACCGGATCGTAAAACAAGTACCACTCTCAGCCGAGCTATCGACATCAATTTTTCCGTTTAATAAGGAGGTGACGATATTATGGGTGATATGCAAACCGAGGCCGGAGCTACCCTCACCTAGTTTGGTGGTAAAAAAAGGATCATAAATGTGCGGCAGATGAGCTGGACTAATGCCGATACCATTATCTTTTATACTTAAGTTGAGCCAGCCAGCGTCGTCCAGGCTGGCGTGAATCTGAATATGATTGTGCTGTTTGTTCAGCAATTTCTGCTGGTCTTGCTCTGCATCGACAAAAGCGTGCACCAGAGAATTATTCAAAATATTGACGATAACCTGACTCAATAGTCCAGGATAAGTATTGATTTCCAAGCCACGCGGAATCTCTACTTTTAAATCGACATGATGCTTTTTGAATATCGCCGATAAGGGATAGATCGTCTCGGCAATAAACGGCGCCAGCGCAAACTGGCTGCGTTGATAATCAGCGCCGTCGACTGCGATCTGTTTAAAACTCACCACCAAATCAGCTGCACGTTGCAAGTTACGTTGCAGGATTTCGCTGGCGTGCGCGGCCTCTGCCATATAAGTTTCTAACGAAGAACGCTTCAAGCCATCGTTATAGGATTGCCTAAATTCTCTGGTGAGGTCGGCCAATGTGCTCGCAACCATTAAGCCATTGCCAATCGGCGTATTCAGCTCATGCGCAACGCCCGCCACCAGTGCGCCAAGTGCGGCCAACTTGTCACGCCGGACTAACTCTTCATGGGTCACGTTCAGATTATGTAAGGCGCTAGCGAGTTCAAGATTGGCTACGCTTAAGGCCAGATTACTGGCTTCGGCTTTTTCTTTTGCTGTGGATAACTCGTTGGTGCGTTGATTGACCAGCTCGGTTAAATGATGGCGGTGGATTTCTAGCTCTTCTTCACGGCGGGTGCGTTCAATGGCGATTACCGCCAGATGCGCGGCGACGCCGATTAATTTAATGTCTTCTGCGTCTGGAACTCGCACTTCGCGGTAGTACATAGCGAAGGTGCCTAAGATCTTATTTTTGTTCAGGTAAATAGGGCTGGACCAGCAGGCGCGCAAACCATGCGGTGCGGCAAAATGACGGTAAGGTTCCCATAAAGGATCGGTCAAAATATCGCTGACGATGACGGTTTCTTTGAGGTACATCGCGGTGCCGCAAGAACCGACAGCAGGGCCAATTTCTTGTCCGTCTAAAGCCTTCATATAGTCTGGCGGCAAATTCGGTCCCGCGCCCATCCGGATATGTACACCATCATCATCCAGCAACAAGACTGAGCACAGCACTCCATCGGATTGTCCCTCGATCAGATACATCAACTTAGTCAAAGTATCTTTTAAGGGCGCACCCTGAGCGATCATTTCTAACAGCTCGTTTTGCCCGTGGCGCAAGCTTTCAGCTAAACGGGCAGCCTGTCTTGTAGCGATATCCATCGTGATGACCTATCTAAACTTGCGTTGGTTTAGTGTAGGTGAATCTTATCGCTTTGTACATGATAGCGGTGCAAGCATGGTGATTATTTACAGGACAGACACAACACTTGGGACTTACGCAAAATCGTCTTCGCTAAGTTGCGGCTTGTAACGGCACTAAACAACGCAAGCGTAATGCGTGTGACGATATTTTAGGTAAATGAATCGCCAGACAACTCTCCCTGCAAGCAATCAGACTACAGGCAACTTAAATATACTGGATATTAGTATATTTAAGTTGTCCATAGAATTACTGGACAATAGAGCACTTTGAGGAAAAATAAAGGGGAGTATATTAAGTTAGCTTGATTTAACTGGGTTCATGCGACATCGCTACGGCGCATTCCGCCAGGCATGCTGCTGCGCCGCCCGTTCTGCCGCTGCATCCAAGGCCTGATCTGCGATACGTTGATCAATCGCTTGCAAAACTGCGGCGGGCATCTCTGCGGCGGCTTGACGATATTGCCCCGATTGTCCGGTTTGTCCACTGCTTGCAGCTGGCTTATCGGTTTGTGCCAACACCGCAATTTGCCAATCGTTGCCGGTCTTTTGTTTGCAGGCGAGGCCAGAGAAACCCGGATTCTGCGTACCATCTTCCGCTAAAAAGCTGCGGCAAAATTGTCCTTCTTTAGATAAAAAACTGACCCCAATTTTGACCGTACTGTCTGCCGCCGGTGCACTGGCAAGCTGTTGCGTCAACGCTTGCGCCAACTTGCCTTGCGCTGTGACCTGACCATTGACTGACGCCAGCATGCCGCCGTTCGGCGACAAGTTAGGCGACAAGCTGGTGCCGTCCTGCCATCCAAATTTACCCACCACCACACCGACGATGAGCATCGCCGCCAATCCACCCAACTGCTGCCAGGACCAGCCAGAGGTCGGCTTTTTAAGTGCGTCTTTGTTTTTTGCAGCATTGAACTGAAGCACGTTATTGCTCGTCTTGATAGCTGCGCTTGCAGACGGGCTTGTGGTCTGTGTCGCAGCCAGCTTTAGCCGGGCAGGAACTGGCTCATCCACGATAGGTGCAAAGGCCGCAAACACATCATTACGTATAGCCTGATGGTGTCCAACACGCTGCGCCAAATCGGCATCTTGCAATATTGCCGCTTGAATTGTCGCCCGCGTTTCGGCATCCAATTCGCCATCGGCAAAGGCCATTAAAGTTTCATCTGAAAAGCGCATCACTATTCCTTTATCAACTAACTGAGCCGGCTGGTTTTGACGACCCGGAAGGATCGGACAGCAAGCCTTGCAAAGTCTCCCGCGCACGTACCAGACGGCTCGTCAAAGTGCCGATGGGGATCTCCAACACCTCCGCCGCCTCTTTGTACGGCAAACCCTCGATCAACACCAGACTGACCACCATACGTTGATCTTCATTCAGCATGGACACCGCTTTTTGCACTGCCAGTTGGTGAACATAGCCATCACTGGGGTCGGCGCCAATATGCTCGCCAGCTTCCTCTGGTGCCAGCACTTCGCTACGTCTGATGCGCCCCCTTACTTCATCAATCCAGGCGTTTTTCATAATCCTGAATAGCCAGCTATCCAGCCGCGTACCTGCCTCCCATTGCTCAGCGCGGCTGAGTGCGCGTTCGACCGCAATTTGCACCAGATCATCCGCATCTTCCCGATGACGCGTGACAGCACGGCCAAAGCGGCGCAGACGCGGCAATAAGGCGGCAATGTCATTTTGAATATTGATTGCTGTTTGATCCATAGATACCAAGTAAACGTTGCAGCGAGGGATTTTAATCCCTGTCTCATTCGTTTTATTTTAAAGCTACAATCAAAAGTGAACTGATGTGGCTAATTACGTGGCTATTGTAATTGATGCGTAGCTGACCTTTTTATATCAACCCAATAATGCCAATGTCACCTAAATTACTCAATATTTGCCGGCTGTTGCTAGTTGCATTCTGTTGCAACGCCGATCCAGTCTGGGCGCAGCTTCGCTTGCCGTCGATTAATCTACCGGTACAACAGTTAGGTAACTTAAATTCTCAAAACTTGTTGAACCGGATTGACCGGCTTGACCAACTCGTACGCACAGATGTGCTAAACGGCACACTCCCGCTGCAAGACTTACGCCTGACGACGATCACGCGATTACTTAAAGAACATCCCCTGCAACTGGAGAGCAACCCCAAAGGCGAGCTGATTGTACGCAAACAAATCACCGCATGGTCACCCTCCGTCACGGCGTTAAAGGCAGTCCGTGCAGCAGGCTTTATTGTGATCAGCGAACATCGTTTAGACGCGCTGGAAGAGACATTAGTCGTGCTACAAGCGCCACCTGATATGAGTACCGCCGATTCACTGGACTTGTTACATCAGCTGGATCAAGACGGTACCTACGATTACAACCATATTTATTTAGAAAGTGGTAGTGCTATCGGGAGTTCGTTCTCAGTTCCATTCCATTCTAACTTCGCCGCACCGTTTGATAGCAGCAATAGCCTCGCCTCGCCCACACAATCTGAAACAGCAAAAACCAAAGCACGCATAGGCTTGGTAGATTCGGGCATCGATACCGAACATATCGTATTTAAAGATGCTCAAATCAAACGTCATGACTGTACAGATAAAAATATTCCTACCGCCCACGGCACTGCGGTTGCTTCACTCATGGTCGGGAAATCAACGCCATTTAGCGGTGTGTCGCCTGATGCTGTTTTATATGCAGCCGACATCTATTGCGGTACCGACACCGGAGGCGCTTTAGATAAATTGATTGACGCCTTGGGATGGCTAGCGCAAGAAAAAGTCGCGGTGATTAATCTGAGCCTGGTTGGCCCGCCAAATCAAACCTTAGAACACATCGTCAAATCCATGCTCAGCAAAGGCTATCTGTTAGTCGCCGCAGTCGGCAATGACGGACCCGCAGCACCACCGCTCTACCCGGCCAGTTACCCCGGTGTGATTGGTGTCACCGCAGTCGATGCAAAAATGCGTGTACTACCAGAAGCTGCTCGCGGCGCACAAGTCATGATCGCGGCACCCGGGAGCAATATGGTAGCCGCCACGATAGGCAAGACACCTTTCCAAGCGGTGCGGGGCACCTCTTTTGCGTCACCCATTGTGGCTGCACTATTGGCAAAAAAAGTCTTTATGCCGAATGTGAAAGACGCCAAAAAAGCACTGGAAGATTTGATCAGACAAGCAAAGACAGACAACCCTGACAAGGTCACGCAAGAGCTAGGTCATGGCATAGTCGGCACATCATTTAGAACCGGGCCTGAGCAATTTCGTTAATCTAGCAATGGTTAACATTAATATCTGTACTTCACTCAAAGACATGGCTCGGGCGCGTCATTCATGCGCACTCTTAGCGGGAATCCAATGGTGTTGTTAAACACCGAATGACGTCATGAACTGAATTTATAAGACTCACTAAGACCCGCTGTTAACGATGGCTTAAATTTTTTAAAAAATATTTTTAACCTGATGGATTAAATCGATCATCCCCAGCGTTCTCCTTTTACTACTACGGATTGTCCGTAGTGACTTTCAGGAGAATCATCATGACAACAGTTAAATTCATTCGTTACGCAACTATCCTCAGTGGTTTAGTGATAGTCACATCCGCTCAAGCTGGCTTATTAGGTGGTGGCGGTGCAATCGGTGGCGGTGGTGGCCTTGGCGGCGCAGTTGGCGGCGCAGTTGGCGGTTCACTCAGAGGCATGTCGTCATTCCCTACCTCTACTATCAGCCGTACTAGCCAAGACAATATGACAGGCAATGTCAGTAATATTGGTAATGCACGCAATATCAGCGGCGACGCTGCAGGCAACCTCACTGGTAATGCAGCTGGCAACCTGACCGGCAATGCCACCAACGCACGGGCGATCAATGGCGACGCAACAGGCAATCTAGTCGGCAACGGTAATACCATCATCAATAAAAGTGGAAATACGGCATCTACACAAGCTAGCGGTAGTGGCTCAGGTAGCAGCTCAGGCACCGGCTCAACTAGTCTGATATCAGGCGCTGTACCTGAAAAAATGAATGCTCCAACGACATCATCAGGAAATCTCATTGGTGGCGCTAATGGTAGCGGTAATACAAATGCAAACGCAAACGGCAGCGCAAACGGAAATGCATCAGGCAGTATGAATCTGGGCACAGCAGGCCAAGCGCAAAGTACCGTATCCGGTGTAAAAAATTCAGCATCAGATATCAGCAAACCTGCCATCAGCAATACAAAAACGCAAGTAGATAACACTCGCAGCTATGCAAGCACCAGCGTAGCGAATGCACGTGATACCGTCAGCGGTACAGCAGGCGCGGCAAAACGTAACGCGAAAGAAACCGTCAACAACACGCAGTTACCATCAGTATCCGCATCAGGTAACGGCAATGTATCTGGCAATGGCGATGTGACTACTAGCAAATAAGTAGATATTGATTACTCACGTAGAGAGTGTTTGGGTTACACCTCTCTACGTGAGTTTTTATATGTTTACCCGACGATGCACGATCAAACTAATATTGTCATGCCCACCTTGATCGTTCGCAAAATCAATGAATTGCGTACATTGATTCACCAGGCTTAAGTCGGCATCAAACAAGCTATGTAGTGCGGTTGGAGCTGCGCAATAATTCCATAAACCGTCAGAACATAAAACGATATAGGTATCCCCGGTTAATCTTGCGCTGCCGGTGTGGATGTCCAGGATGTCGTCACGCATACCCAGACATTGGGTAATGCAATGCGCGTTATTGTCCATCATTGCAGTTGTCACGTTGACGCCTAGTTTGATTTGCTGGTTAAACCAGGAGTCATCTTCGGTCAACAATAATTGGCTGGCTTGATTAACTGCATAAAGACGTGAATCGCCGACCCAGGCAAAATGTATTTGATCGCCTTCGATCAAGGCCAATACTAAAGTCGCTTCTGGTTCAGCCAGTGAGGTGTCGTCGTAGGCTAGTTTGCACACTGCATCGTGGGCGCTGGCTATCGCTAATTCCAAACGTTCTTTGATCGGTAAACCCGTATTATTTTCTAAGCTAGTGAGTGCCACTGTGACCGCGACATCTGCGGCCTGTCGTGCGTGGCAAGAAGTAGAGACGCCATCTGCAAGCGCCATGGCGATAGCGCCATCAATCGCTACCATGCTAACGGAATCCTGATTTTCTGTATGTCGTCTGCCGCGATGGGTCGCGCTGATGGTGTGCTCATCTAATATCTGGACCTCGATCGGGTCGGCGATTTCGGCACGGCGTCCGCAATTTTCACAAATATTGTCTTGGTCAAACTCGGCATGACCGCATTTGCATATCATCTGATTTGTGCTTGATGCAACTTGAGTTGCATTGCTATTGCTAGTTACTTCTGGCGCAGGCGCATTGACAGAAGGTACGTCGACAGCAGCACCGCAGGCTTCGCAAAAAGAAAAAACAGGATCAACTGTTTCTCCGCATTGAATGCAATTCACTAATTACTCCCGGCATAAAAATTCAATCAAGTTCAACTAAGTTCAACACTTTAAAACAAGGTCACTGGTCGTACGCGATTTGCCTGACTCACCCAATAATGCCGTTCTTGATCCGATTTTGCCAGTTTAGCTGCGCGTCTGAATTGCTCTTCTGCGGCAAGACGTAAAGTATGTTCTGTAAAATTTGCGCCTAAAAAAGTGGTGTTGGGCGGCCAGTTCATGCTCTTTGCTTTTTCCACGACCAAATTAATTAAACGACCAGCGATCTGAAAAACCGAACCTCCGGTATTGAGCACTGATTTGACTGCGGCTTCTGCCTTTTGCATGACGCTTGCATCGATCGCGTCCGGGTAAGTCAATAATAGCTCAGCTATCCCTAATTGCACTTGGGTATGCAATACGTGATTACTTGGGACACGCTGCAACATACTGACCGCGTCCATCAAACGTCCGGCTTTTGCATGGCAACGAGCAGCACCTGCATGCGCGCTGACAAATGAGGGATCGACTCGCCCGACACGGTCGTAATAGGGCAATGCCTGTTCGCCATTATTGGCAATTTCTGCTGCAAGCCCCATCGCCAGACGTGGTGCTAACTCTCCTGGCATTTCAAAATAGCAGCGCTCAAAATAGGCTAGCGCTTTGGCACCGTCGCCATTAGTTACTAAGCATAAACCGCGTAACCAACTGGTGCGCCAGTCAAACGGATCGGCAGCCTCAACCGCATCTAACGTGGTTTTGATTAGTGCATCTCGCTGCTTTTCCATCAACCCGGCATTTTGGATCAGGACTTCTGCCAGGCGCAATCGTGGCTCTGCGGCGCGGTCGCCGTATTTAGTCACTAACGCCTGCAACTCTTCAACTTGCTGTACTTCATCCATCAGACTCAAAATCCGAATCACTTCACTGGCTGCTTTGTCTTCCAAATTGACTCTCAGCGTAGGCAGTACATGTGGATCGACTTGCGCTACCAATTGCCGGGCGGTGGCATGGATTAAATTATCACTGGTGAACACTTTGCTATCAACTGGCTTGGGACCAGATTGTAAGGCCACAATCTCACGCAAAACACCAAATAATTGCTCTGCCATTTCATCCGCAGTCTGAAAACGCTCATCGGGATCAACATGGGTTGCACGCAATAGAAATCGGTATAGCGATTCATTCTCTGCCAAGACATCATGATCATCCGGCGATGGTAGCGCGTACTCATAATCGGAAGTGAACTTGAAGTCCATGATCAATACGGCCAGGGCGCGACCCAAGGTATATAAGTCCGAGACAGCAATCGGATCAGTGTCGGCCTCTGGCGCGGCAAATCCCAGCGTGGCATAGATATCGCCGTTTTGATCGCCCGTTTTGCGTACAGCGCCCATGTCGATCAGCTTGACATCGCCACCTTCTATCATGATGTTGTCTGGCTTAAAATCGCAATACACCAGCCCTTGAGTGTGTAGATAAGCAAAGGCGGGAAGTATCCCTAATATGTAGGCAATCGCCTCCGTCACAGGCAGTGGGCCGCGCTGCTTGCGCAGGCTATGCACGGTTTGGCCGCCGACATATTCCATGATAATAAAACCTTCAGCACCCTGATTCACAAAATCGTAAATGTTGACGATCTTGGGATGCTTTAATGCCGCCAGATAACGCCGCTCGGCTACCGCCGCTGCAGCGCTCGCTTCATCATTGGCGTTTAACAAACCTTTGAGCACAACCCAGCGTTGCAAGACTTGATCCCAACCCAGATAAATCCAGCCTAATCCACCGAATGCAATCGGGCCCTTGATCTCGTATTTGCCTGCAATCACATCGCCCATTTTTAAACGTGCCACAAAATCGTATGGCGTGCCGCACGCGGGACAAAATCCTTTAGCACGGTTGACATGCACATCGCACTTGGGGCAATGGCGCTTGTGCGCTGGTACCTCTGGATCTGCCATCAAAAGTTTTAAGGGATCCTGGCTAGGCAAATCCGGTAAAGAAATCAAGCCACCACCAAGCGCTGTGCGGCGCGCGCTAGTGTGGGTAGAAACACCTGCACGACGACGAGTTGATTTGGTCGCACCAGCACCTGGTGCTCTGGCCGGATAATTGACAGTGAAGCGCGCAGAACCGCGAGTGCGGCCAGTCGTCATGCTGGCAGTCGCTACCGCATCTGTAATATCCAGACCGCCGGATGCGGCTGTTACCAAATTTTTCTTCGCTGATTTTCCACAATCTTCGCAGACATCTTCAACAATCGTTCCGCTGCAATAACTACAAGGCATGGTCATTTCAAATTACTCCTGTCTAACTAATTTGTGTGCATTAAGACTTATGCTGCTCGGACGGCTTTGCATAAGTCCTGTAAATACTCAGTCTTTAATTGCTGACACCTTAGTCAGCATGTCCTGATACATCATCAACTTTGATCGCACTACATCTAAATTCAGCGGACGCGATTTTAATTCCGCATCGATTTGCGCCCGCAAAGTCTGTCTTTGTACCTCAGTACCATACTGAAAAGTCAGCGCCTTATCTTTAGCTTTATAGGCGATAAAGCGTCCATTTAAATCTTCTGCCTCAGCGGCTTTTGTCTGTACTTCTGCAATCGCTTTATTGCCGTTGGCAAGTGCTTCTGCGATCGCCAGATTGAGCTTGCTGGCACCAACATTTACAGCAGCCCATTGCCCGGCTTGCAAACTACTTTCTAAGGTTTCGCACCAACTCAGCAACATGGAGACGGGTGACATTGGTGACATGGATAATGTCGGTTGAAACCGCAAAGATGACACCACGTTTTCTCCTAATAAATCACGCACTTGTGCAAGCTGCGATTGATACTCTGTCGTCATTATTTGCAACTGCGCCAGCGCCATTTTTGCTTGCTCAAGCTCGTTCGCTGCGGTAGCTCTGGCATTCTCTAGCTGATCCAATGTTGTAGACCACGCCATCAAGGCGCGCTTGAGTGATTCTTTACCACGCTGCGCATTTAAAGGATCGGATTGCATGTCCTGGATTTCAATAAATGAGGGACGATCTGATACCGCGTTCAAACGCTGGGCACGCTCCTCCATCATGCTGTAATCACGCCTTAAACCGGCCAGTTCTTCTGTGCCATGGGTCTCGGTATAGTCGATCTCATTTAAGCTATCGCGCGCCTGCTCAAACTCTGTCTGCATCACCGCTAATAACTGCTCTGGCGTCATGCTGTCGCTAACCGATGCCGATCCCAATAAGTCACGATTTTTGATGGAGACCTGAGCCGTCGTTCTGACAATCGATGGACCTTCCAGCAGAGCTGTGACCTTTTCATCGGTGTTGGCCCAAGCACTAAACATCCCACCCTTGTGAATACGCGCCGCTTCTTCTACCACCTTAGCCAACAGCACGTAATCATCGACTAAGCTACTCAGCTTGCGAGTCGCGTCTTCTGCTTTGATCTGAGTGTTACCGGTGTAATGTTGCGCCCGCAATTTGATACGGATGCGCTTGGTACTCTCAGCATCTGATAACTCATTTGCGTTAGTAGTGATCGCAGCCAATCGTTGTTGCCATAATTCAATCAGGCTATCCAAGTCACTCACTCGCGGAACTCCGCTAAGCGTTGTTGGATACCCAACGCAATACCAATGACCGGTGCGAATAAAATCGCCAGTAGCAGTATCCATAACCAAGACAAGGCGTGGAATGCTCTGGTCACTGCCAATGCAAATTGCTGTTCGTTCAAATTTAATGTGGCAGTCAGCGACTTCATAAACTGATCAAATGCCCAATCGGATTGTCCGACCTGCGTACCCAAACATAAAGCGATAGCGGCATCATGTTGACCCGCGGTTTCGAGCTGCCGAATTTGCGCATCAATACGGACGTATTCCAGCCATCCTTTTAAGGTATCTCTGGCCAAATTTTCTTCACCGTCATAGGTAATATTGGCCAGTTCCTCCGCCAATAAGCCATTGCCTTTGAGACTTTTTAAATCGGATGGAAGTTGTTTCACATCAAGGAGTTTGAGCGCAAATAATTTTTTGGCAGTCTCTTGGAATAGCGTTGTTTGTGCTTGCTGCGCCTCAGACTTGGACAACAACAAATACACGCTCTCTTGTGCATTCGCAGTGTAAGCCAGCGCTTTGGCCTGAGACAACGCGTGGACAGAATCAAATGCATCCTCCTTCGCGGATCTGACCTCGGATACGACTTGACCTGCCTTCGCCGCAAACAGTAAAGCACATACAATAAAAACGGCTAGTCCGGCTGCAATGGCAGGGTTGAACATACGTTTAAAGGTGGCATACAACTTCATTTGCGTCTCTACATATACCAAAACGAGCAACGCAGATAATAGTAAGAATGCGATCAGCCATAACAAGGCTTTATGCTCACCTTCCGTATAGGCAGACGATAAATGTTTGAAGTTAGCATCATCCAATGCCACTACTGCTGGCAAGATGTGCTCACGCATCAGCGCATCTGCTTTTAATAAGGACTGGTGCTGATCCGGTTTAGCAAGTGCCATACCGACCAATCTCTCATAGGCAGATAATTGCGTCATCAACTCTAAAATCGGCTTACGTTCTTCATCGCCATAAGTAATATTTTGTGCCGCAACCAGCAGGTAGTCATGTGCCTGCGCAATCGATTTGACATAGGCTTGCGTGTTTTTACCATCACTACCGTCGACCGCTTCTTTAGTTAAAAACACGTTCACAATTTGTGTGTGCGCGCTGGCTAAGGTCATACGGATTTTTTCTGCTGCGACGATCGACGGCACCGCGTCTTTACCCACCGTATTAACGACATAGGCATAGCTTTGGTAAGTATAAAATCCGACGATAGAAACGATTAGCGCGAGACCAATACAAAGTAATTGCCGGATTCTGAGCTGGCGTACGACGTCCTCGGTCTGGGGAAGAGTTGCCTGGTCAGGATGGCCGTGGTGACTGCTTGTAAGTCCAACTGTGCCAAGTTGTAGGGTTGATGACATAGACTGCTTATCCTTGATGAATACAAATTAATTAGCTAAAGACCTGACAGGACTCTTGATTAACACGGCAATCCCGGAAGGAGCTTTCCACTCTGATTAGATGCAAACCATAGCTGTAAATCCATATACTCCCCATCTTTTTTCAAAAAATCGGCTTATAGACCAGCAAATGTATGGACGATTAAATATACTTACTACGAGTATATCAATTTATCTAATAGCTGATTCTTCGCTTAGATAGCAAGAAGTGCACAGGAATAAGTGCACGGTTTGCAATGTCCAATGAGCGATCAGCTGCGGCCAAATCATATCTGCCTTAACGGATCAACGCGACTCGACGCATATCCTCGTCCACATACCTAAGGTGAGTTGATCACCCGCTTTTAAGGCGGTCACCACGCCCGGTTCGAGATTGGCTTGATTTAACTCAGTACCATTGGCGGAGCCTAATTCCAGTACCGTGATTTGGCCTGCACCATCCCGCATCAACTTTAAGTGTCGGCGCGAGATGCCGGGGTCTTGCACCACGATTTCTGGATGTATGCCCCTGCCTTCAAACTGACGTCCCAAGGTTTGCTCATCCAGATCGAGGTGATACTCTTTTTCTGCCGCGGCGATAGGACATGGCAAACTTGGGTCGGGATCTTTGTACAAACTACTGTCCACCAAAATACGCAACTTAAGTCGTACAGACGGATGTACTGATGCATCTGCTGCAAGGCTTATCTGTGTCGCATCGTCCACCGGAGTAATGGCTGTGTTTTTAGTATCAACAGAATTGACCGCCGCTACTGCATCAACTACCACTGCATTCAACGCAGGCAGCGGCTGTGCAATTTGTAAGCCACTTTGCAATCCACTAAACGACATCGCTTTTTCAAAATCATAACGACACACTTCGCAAAACCGTGCATCAGGCCGACGCACCGTCATGCAATCAGGGCAGCTTGTTGTGGCTTTGTTACCGACTAAATTTTGTCCTGCTAACTTATCTAAGTTACTAGCCGAGCCAGCAGAGCTACTCGCACTAACTGGTAATTTGATCGCGGAACCGCACTCAGAACAGTAATCAATATCAGTCGAAAAATGACCCTTGGGGCAGATATTACTCATCGCTTGCTCACCGGTTATACGTCCTGTTTTTAACTATAGAATTTTGCTAATTTACTTAATTATGATTGTGCTGATGGTGTCGCTGCACGACGGCGAACTGTTCGGGTACCGCCTAGTTCCAGTTCCATATCCGCTGCTTTATCTGCCTTTTTCAAACGGACAGTACCGGTGCTGGCATCGACCATATCCACTACTTTTTTCAAGCGTCTGGTCACTTCCTCATTGCCTGACTCTTGCGCTAACTGAGCGGCGCGTCCGAGTAAGCGGGTCGCACGATCTTCATCACCTTTGGCTTTTGCATCTAAGCCTTCTTGAATAGAATCGGCTAATTCTTTTTGACCGGTGTAGTGCGCAACTTCCTTGCTAATGCGGGTCGTGAGGGTATCGTCACCAGACCATTTAACCGCAATAGGATCACACGGGACTTTGGTTTCGACACCGGCGTGTTGATACACTACCGCAGCTCTGCATGCCAGAATTTCGTCATCAATCGCGCCTACCGGCAACTCAAATGCCAGCTGAAAATCTCTTGCTTCCGTACCCCATGCGCCTAACGGTACGTCGATAGTTTTATCATCCAAGCGTTTTGCGACAGGCATCAAGTCCATGATCTCTGGACTCATTTGCTTGACGGTCGTGAGCTTGACGACTTTAGGCGACCAGATGCGTAAGACTGCACCAGAAATGCCTTTGGACATAGAGCGCGTTAAGAAAGAACGCAAGTCTTCTTCCAGTCCGGCAGGGTCGGTCACGGCATCGGCGGTGCCCAATAAGGCAGAAGCAATCGTCCGCAGCTCAGCTGGTTTCCAGTCGGTGCCAATACCACGGCAATCACATTGAAATACACCTTTGCATTGCTCAATAACGGAGGCTAGCTGGGTATCTTCGGAACTGTTTTCACCATCGGTCTGAAAATACACGCTGGCCAATGCTGCGCCGCTGCGTTTGACTTCAATCAAGGCAAACTTTAGACCCTCTGACATGGCTGTGGAACCCGATGCACGCAACGCTTGTATCGCTCTGTGTGCATCTGCTTTGTTGGTAGCGGTGGCAGGGCACGCCCGCACAATCACATCGGCAGCGCCAGAAAAGGTGACGACAAAGAACCACATGTCTTCACTTAATAAATCAATCCCACGGCGTGCTGCATTTTTGGCTTGCGATAATTTCTCACCGCCCATAGAACCAGACACATCTAAAACAAAGCCTACGACTTTACGACCGGCAGCATTTGCGGCGGCGCTTCCAATTACACTCGCACCGACATTAGCAACCCCTTCAGAGACGGTATCAGATGTGATCGTCAGCACGGCATCTAAGCGGGATTGCCCCGTTACCAAATAAGGATTAAAAAAACCTTGAACGCGGAACATAACAACTCCAAAAAAACGGGAACATACAATAACTACCAATAACTCTTTTCAAACCATGTCAGGATGCGATTTTTTGTACGAACTGATCTCCAGACTGGATTAAACCGTCTGTAAATGTGCGGTTAATCGCGCTCAGTTCGGTAATCGCTTTCTCACGTTTGCCTACGTTAGCAATATCGAGTTTTCTGCCTAGCTCTATGGTTTGCAATAGCTTGTCTGCCGACATGGCAAGAGCTGCAACATCGGCCGCAAAGTCACCCTGACTGTCTTTTGCTTTCAAATAGCTGACCTGCAATTCATCGCTACCGATACTATTTAACTCACGCGACAATGCGCGACGGGCATCGGTTGCCTTAGACGCTTTGGCAACTTCAGATAAAGCGGCGACATTGATGATTGCCCTCTTAAGACTTGGCAAATCAAACAGAATGCTGTCCATGACATTATTCATTTCTATCATCGACGCCGTCTGCGTTGCACGAATTTCTGGTACCGAAATAATCGACTGGCTGTGTGCCATATGGATGCGCACAATACGGGTTTCAAACGCATTTATCTGCTCGCCAAAGTCCCGCAGTCTTGCGATCTCAATCAGGTCACGCGATTGCTCAACTGCGGCTCGCTTCTGTTCAAATTCGACGCGCGCACGCTTCACCAGGATCTGCCCCGCAGCCATGTATAACTCCATATTTTTGATATGGTCGATCGTGCCTTGCACCATGCGATCTAACTTGTCATTCGTTGATCTGAGCGTAGTTAATTGCGCTTGAGATTTTTTCTCAATCGCAGTCAGATGATCAGTAATTTTTTTGTGATTTTGCTGAAGCGCTCGCAATGCAGAAAACCAATCACCGACGAAGGGAATTTTTCCTAAGGCATCTGTCAGACTATGGTGACCTTCTACCTCTTGCTTTACTTTCGGTAAATTTAAATCCCTCAGCGTCGTCGCTAAAGCAATCGTAATTTCACCTGCACGCCCGGCTTCGCTGGTACGCATGCCTTCTAATAATTGATCCAGATGCTGACTCAATTCACGCTGCACATCAGAGCCAAATGACATCAGGCTATTGGTATCTGAAAAAGACACGCTGGACGCAATTTGATTGATACGATTTTTTTGCTCATCGCTAAATTTGTTCAAATCAATTTGACGCTCAGCTTGCAACTCATATTTAAGCACTGGTACAGGCAAATTATCTGAGTACAGTGGTGCCATGGCGCTTGTTGATAAAGTTAATTCTGATGTTTCAGTTTTTTGCTCGCTCATAAGTGTCTCTTTAACTCGTTCTCTAAATTCGTTTCCGCAATTTTCTGATTGCTGATTAAAGTAATTCTCGATTACTGATTTAATTTTTAAGTGGTGCTCATGATGTCATTGCCGCAGCAAGATTTAAACGGTAATTGATTTGTAATTTAACCGGATACAAGCAAATAATAGCGGGCATAAAAAAACCAACTTTGCTAAAAGCGAAGTTGGTGAGTTTGTCGTTACATCGAAAGTCGTACTTGCGTTTCATACCTGTTGTTACTGGTTATTACAAAAACTGCTTATTCTTCTCGTAAAAAGGAAGCGCAAATTTATGCAAGATATCTTGCGATTAAATCGGGCTAAGTTGGTAGGCATTATCTCAGCAGATTGCGTGCGCAATACACTGCTGAGCTTGATCAATGAATATATTTAATAGAATTGAGACAAATTTTTACGACTTTTTTACGACTTCGTTTACACCTTTTTTACATACATCAAGCAAAAGAGATTATCGCGGTGCGCGGCAACTGGCAGCAGCCATATTTTTTGATTCAGGTAGAGCAAATATCGCCAGTGCGCCACAACGTGATCCCAGCATCTTTGATTGATTATGTCCAACACCGACAACTTCAAAATACTGATGCTGAATGACTTGCTGGGATGTTGCCAACAACCGCTCATAGCGCCAATAAGCACGTGCCCGCTGCAAACGCGTCGCACCTTCGGCCTCTGCGCCGCAGGCTTTATCCAATACCGGATGATTGGGATCGTTATCATCCGAGCCGACTAAATACGTCATTTGCCGCTGAGCATATCTACGATATAAAGTCATACCATCAGTACCTTGCGCATACGGCACCATGTTACGCATGCCATAGCGATACTTGTCGTAGTCGGCGCATACTGCGGTGTCGTAAGGAGCAAAGCCGGAAGCGGCAGAATTGTTTGGGCGATCAGAAGTGAAGTACAGGTAAGAAGAGGGATTCGCAATCACATAAGTCAAGGCAATACCACGTGCGCGTAAGCCTTCATCCACATTGTTTAACACCGCGTACCGGTGTACCAATTGCGCGCCACCAGAATGTCCTGCTACCGTCACCCGCATCACCGCCGGTAAGCGTTTTTTATCGGTGACAAAAGCGAGTAAATCATCCAGTACTTGCAAAGAGCTGACAGAAAAAGACGCGTTCACTGCGTTCTCGCCACTCATCCAGCCTTGTCCGCTCCACATCGGCATATTCACAAAACCCTTCCTGGTGTCGGCAGTGCCCGGGAAGTTTGGCGCGATCAGCAATATCTCTGCAGGATCGCGGCCAGTCTCCTTGAGTAACTCGGCCGCAGTGGCATAGTAATCATCGCCGTTTCGCTGTAATCCATGCTGAACAAAAATCACTTCTCGAATAGTATGCAAGTCACTGTCTAAAGCATGGTTTGCATACACAGGAAAATCATACTGCTGACTGCTGCTACCTAAATGAACTCGCTGCCACCCTGCCAACTTTAAGCTCGATGGCGCAGCAATACCCCCGTCTGTTGGCTCAATTGTTTTGGCTGTCCTTGCAATAGGATTTTCAATAGAATTTGCGAAACCGGACTGAGCAATCATCGCAATGATTGCGCTCATGAAGATGGAAAGAATCAGTTTCATGCGTCACCTTTTTTGAGTGAGACTAGGGCGTGTTGACTGTATTGATAAGCTCACAAAACTATTTAGTTTGAGACTCTGGTGCAGCAGCCCACCAAATCGCAGCTAACAACAGAACCTGCAATATCAGCCTTAAGCCTAATAGCAACTCCGGTATTTTCGGGAATAGCTGAGGATTAAGCCACATATAGACGTTTGCAGGTGTAACAGTAATGGTCAGCAAAAACAAGCCAATACCTGCCCATTTACGATACTGAACATGCAGCAAACCCAGCGCACCAAGTACCTCAAAAAACCCGCTGATGTACACCGCTTGAATACGCAGCGGCAAAGACGGCGGGACAATTTTCAGAAAAAAGTCCGGGGCGATGAAGTGTCCGATGCCTCCCATAAAGAACCATAGGAATACTGTCGTTAAGGCTATTTTTTTGCTAGTCATGGTTGCTTAGTAATCGCTTATTGATGTTAACTTGCGCGATAAAATTAAGCTGCTAGCGGAGAACGGCGTGCATTGGCAACTTCCTTGAGTAGCGTGCGAAACCAGATATGTGCAATATCTTTATCGACAAATTTATGCCATTGCATCATCTCTACCAAGAGCGGAATATCCATCGGAGGTGGTAATAAGCGAATCGGGAAATAGTCGGCGAACATATCTGCCAATCGGGTATGCATGGTGGCGATACGATTGGTACCAACTAACAATAAGGGCAAGGAACTAAAATTACTGGTGCTGACTTCAACCCGCCTTGCAAAGCCTGTGCTTTGTAAAAACCATTTTTCAAAACTAGGCTGCGCTTTACCAAATTTGGTCGAGACGTGCGCCAGACTCATATATTGATCCAGCGTCAAACTGTCACCAACAATCGTATTATCCTTCCACACAACACAACTGTAGCTGTCCTGGAATAGCACTTCGCTAGCATGACCCTCGACTAAATACTTGGCTGGCATGATGAGTAAATCAATTTCGCCACGATCAAGCTGTATCTCGTGATCGTCGCCAGGCGCCATAATTTCGAGAGTAACATTCGGTGCCAGTTCACTCATCTTACGTGCCACCTCAGCCATCAGAACTGAAGTGGGATAATCTGAGGCAATCACTCGAAAATGCCGGGTCGATTCTTCTAAAACAAATCCTGGCTTGGTTTCGATGGTCGATTGAATCTGCAACAACACCTCCCGAACTGGCGCTTCCAGGCTAGCTGCCAACGGCGTCATGACCATATTTCGACCAATCTGAGTCAATATTTCATCCTCAAAATAATCACGCAACCGCGCTAACACGCCACTCGTCGCCGACTGGCTCAAATTGAGCCTTTGCGCAGCGCGCGTAATACTGCGCTCAGCCAGTAGCGCATCCAGCGCTACCAACAGATTTAAATCAAGTTTATTAAACCGCATGCCTGTCTCCGTTATTTTTAGGTATTGCCACAACCGATTTATGCAATCAAGAAAATCGATTTTACACATATTGCCTGCGTCCTTAGCATGCGGTATTGGCTTTTTTGTCAGCCAAAAAAATAATAAGGACGGAGACATGAAACTCGCAAGCTTAGCAAGCAGCAGTCGAGACGGGCAACTTGTTGTCGTCTCAAAAGATGGTACTCGAGCAGCATCAGCACAAAATATTTCACCCAGTCTTATTTGTCTTTTAGAAAAATGGCAGAGTTTATCACCCGCATTGGATCGCTTGTACCAGTCACTCAACCGTGGTGAAGTCGCTGAGGCCTTTGCATTTCAGCCGCAATTAGCGACGGCTCCGCTACCTCGCGCACCGCAATGGTGTGACGGCTCTGCTTTTATCAACCATGCGCGACTAATGGAAACTGCATTCCACACGCCACCGATTGCCGATCTCGATACGATTCCCTTGATGTATCAGGGTGCCTCCGACGATTTTCTTGGACCACATCAGGATATTGCCTTACCAGACGAAGCACAAGGCATCGATTTTGAAGGGGAGTTTGGAGTTATTTTGGATGAAGTCCCACTCGGTTGCCCTGTCGATCAGGCCCTATCGTACGTTCTACTAATCGTACTAATTAATGATGTCAGTCTGCGTCACTTTGGGCCACGAGAAATGAAAACGGGCTTTGGATTTTTACAGGCAAAGCCATCTTCCAGTTTTGCACCCTTAGCAATTACTCCAGATGAATTAGGTAGCGCATGGCGCGATGGCCGAGTTGCTTTGCCCTTGCAAGTGCGCTGGAATGAAGTCTGGTTTGGTAACCCGAATGGTGCAGAAATGAGCTTTGGCTTTCAACATCTGATTGCCCATGCAGCCGCCACCCGCAAGCTGTCAGCGGGGACGATTATCGGCTCTGGCACGGTCTCTAATAGTGAGAGAAGCGCAGGTTCCGCGTGCATAGCAGAGCGACGCGGCCTGGAGATGATTGAGCACGGTGCGATTTCAACCCAATTTATGCGCTTTGGTGATCGTGTTCAGATGGAGGCACGCGATGCTGCCGATCAATTGATATTTGGCGCAATTGACCAACGGGTCGTCAAATGCCCTGTCCTGTCCTGAGGCGCGGAAATTTTAAGTTTCAAATCAAGACTCTCACCATAACCAACATAAGCACAGCAAACCAGACCAGGAGACTACATGTCACGCCGTTTTGTCGATTTATCGATCTATCTTGAAAATGATGTTCTTTCCGATCCCCCGATGCTGGCACCAAAGATTGAGTATCAAACCCATGGCGATACCTTGCCCGAATTTATGCATATGCTGCCGGGTACAAAAGTGGAGGATTTTCCCGATGGAGAAGCGGCTGCAGCTGAATGGGTGAGATTAACTACGCATAGCGGCACCCATCTGGATGCACCCTACCATTTTCATTCAACAATGAATCGCAAACTGGGAGAAGCAGAACGCTCCATCACGATTGATGAAGTACCGCTGGACTGGTGTTTTCGACCCGGGGTCAAACTCGATTTTCGTCATTTGCCTGACGGTCACGTTGTCACCGCAATGGAAGTTGAAGCCGAGTTGGTACGCATCGGTCATACCTTGCAAGAATTCGACATCGTCGTCATTAACACCCGTGCTGGTGAGCGCTATGGTCACTCGGATTATGTCAATGCGGGTTGCGGGATGGGTTATGAAGCGACCATGTATTTACTAGAACGCGGTGTCAGGCTCACGGGTACCGATGCGTGGAGCTGGGATGCGCCATTTTCATTTACCGCGAAAAAAATTGCAGAAACTGGTGATGTCAGTCTGATCTGGGAAGGTCATAAAGCGGGGCGCGATATTGGTTACTGCCATCTCGAGAAAATGCATAACTTAGAAGTCTTGCCTGGCAATGGTTTTACGATCAGCTGCTTCCCTCATAAAATTCGCGCCGCTTCTGCTGGATGGACCCGTGCGGTAGCCATTTTTGATGATGCTGACTAATAATTTTTCGATTTTTTATGAACTGGCAGCCAAATTTAAACGCTGCACCACCAAAGGACTAATTCATTATGTTTCGTTACTTCCCTACTAATTACGTCTGGAATCTGTCGGTTGACCTTGCCATCGAAATGGGTGCGCGCATCGGTGAGATCGAGGAGATGTGCGCACCTCTGCTAGAAGTAGCACGCCAAGGTGACGATGAGGGTACGGTCAAATTCATGCAATCCTGGGTTTCGATGGGTGACAAGCTAGTGGATATGGCAAACGAGGATGTTGCGCTCGGACGCAGATTATCCGCAGGCGACAAACTCAATCGCGCAGCAATTTATTTCTTGGTAGCAGAGCGTATGCAGAGTCATGGGGCACCGGACCGGGTTGCTTTATATGCCAAATCTCAAGCGACATTTTTGCGCGGCGTGGCGCTCTCACATGAAAATTGCGAGCGGGTAGAAATCCCTTATGGTGACAGCCATTTATCAGCGCTGTACGTCCGTGCAGACACCACTAAAGGCGCGGATGACGTTGCGAAGCCAACGCCATTATTGGTGCAGGTAAATGGCCTAGACAGTACCAAAGAACTGAAATACCGGATAGGTCTGCCACAAATGCTGGCGCGGCGTGGTGTATCGTCACTGATTGTGGATCAGCCAGGCACTGGTGAAGCCCTGCGTTTGCAGGGATTGACAGCGATATATAACACTGAAGTGTGGGCTAGTAAGGTAGTCGATTATTTGGAAACCCGTGCCGATGTCGATCATGCTCGCATCGGTATGGAAGGCGTCTCTTTGGGCGGTTACTACTGCCCTCGCGCGGTCGCTTTTGAGCCGCGTTTTGCATGTGGTGTGGTATGGGGTGCTAATCACGATTGGCGCGAAGTCCAAAAGCAACGCCTCGCACGAGAAGGACAAAATCCAGTGCCCCACTATTGGGAGCATGTGTGCTGGGTATGGGGCGCAAAAGATGTAGACGATTTTATGACCATCGCAGAGCAAGTGCATCTTAATGGAATTTTGGACAGAATCAAGGTGCCATTTTTAGTTACTCATGGCGAAGCCGATAAACAGATTGCACTGAAATATGCGCACCAGACTTATGAACAGCTGGTCAATAGCCCAAAACGCGAGCTGAAAATTTTTACCCCGCGCGAAGGCGGCATACAACACAGTAGTTTCGACAACAGCGCCAATGCAGGTAATTTTATTGCTGATTGGGTAGCAGAAACTCTGAACGGACGGTTAGCATGACCGCGCCGGTACGGCGAGTAGTTACGGGCCATAGCGCCGATGGCCGCGCCATCATTATCAGTGACACGTCCGCGCCACAGGTCTTTGAGGTAGCGGCACAGCCCGGTCTGGCATTTACTGAAATTTGGCGTACGGACTGCATGCCAGTCAGAGTCGACAATGCGGCGGATCCGACCTTACGTCCATTGCAATTAGCACCAACACCAATGGGCAGTGTAATTCGCGTGACTGACATACCGCCAGAGTCTGAAGACGACGGAGCGCTTGACCCAGCTAAAGCAGCAGCACATTTTGCACAGCTAGGTGGCGCGAAGGCTTCAACAGGTAATGCCGCGGCACCGCATCCTTTAATGCACAGGACTGAAACCGTTGATTACGGTATGGTATTGGAGGGCGAAATTTATCTGGTGCTGGACGACAGCGAGGTATTGCTGCATCGAGGCGATGTAGTGATACAACGCGGCACCAATCACGCATGGGCAAATCGGTCGGGCAAATCGACACGCATGTTATTCATTCTGCTGGATGGAAAATTTGCCGATGGACTGAACTGAAATGAGCCAGCACTTAATTCAGCACCAAGTACAACACCGAACACAACAAAGAGAACAGCACCAGGCATTATTTTCTCTTGCCGATAAAGTGGCACTCATCACAGGTGCGGCCAACGGTATAGGGCGTGCAATTGCCTGGCAAATGGCGCATGCCGGTGCATACGTCTTACTTAGCGATATTGACAGTGCTGGTGGTTCAGCGCTGGCGGCAGAAATGACCGCCGCTGGCTATGCTGTGGCGATATTTCCGTGCGATATGGGATCACGGTCAGAGATACAAACTTTGTCCAGCGAAGCGCTAGCAGCCTTCGGGGAAATTGATATCTTAGTTTGTAACGCTGGAGTCGCGCCCCATGCCGGACCGATTGCCAGTGCTTCTGATCGGGACTATGAACTGACGATGGAGATAAATTTACATAGCAATCTACAGCTGTGTAATTTACTCATTCCACAGATGGCGGCGCGTAACAACGGCAGTGTCATCATCATGTCGAGCATTGCAGGTGTCAGGGGTAATAAAAATATCGGTTTGTATGGTTTATCAAAAGCGGCCAGCGCTCAACTGGTGCGTAACTTGGCAGTGGAATGGGGGCCGTCGAATGTCAGCATCAATAGTATTTCGCCCGGCGTCATAGACACTGCGTTTGCTAAACCAATCTCAGCTCAACAAGAGTTGGCTGCAAAACGGATTGCCCTGACACCGTTAAGACGCTTTGGGCAGGTTGATGATGTCGCAGGCGTTGCAGTATTTTTGGCCTCACCAGCAGCGGCATTTATGACTGGGCAAAACCTGATCGTTGATGGCGGCACCACCATCGGCGATGGTAATTAAATCCCCACTCTCAAACTCACAGTAAAGGGTATTGAATGCATATTTTGATCACTGGAGCCAACGGCTTTGTCGGTAGCGAATTGGTAAAGCGCTTGCTAGAAAATAAGGGCAGTACTGAGCTGCATCACTTTAATCAGCTCACCTTAGTTGACATGGCATTCGATCAGGTAGCAACTGACGCTCGAGTTCATCAATTATGCGGGAGTATTGGCGATCCCGGCGTCTTAATACAAGCGCTGCAACATCCGGTGGACTATGTATTCCATCTGGCCAGTATACCGGGTGGTGCAGCCGAGGCCAACTATGAGTTAGGTCTTAACGTCAATCTGCAAGCGAGCTTACAGTTGTTAGAGCTTTTACGTATTCAGTCACAGCAAGGTCGGTTAGCAAAATTAGTGTTTGCGAGTAGTGTTGCGGTCTACGGAACCGCATTACCAGCCTTGATTGACGATACAAGTTTGCCGCGTCCGGTTCTCAGTTATGGAACACATAAACTGGCGATAGAGTTGCTGCTGGAAGATTACAGCCGACGTGGCTGGATAAACGGATGTGCATTGAGACTACCAGGTATTGTGGCGCGGCCAACAGTGAGTAATGGTTTGATGTCAGCATTTATGAGTGATATTTTTTGGCGCTTGCGAGATGGCCAGCCGTTTACTTGCCCGGTCTCGGCTCAAGCAGTCATGTGGTGGATGTCACGTGATTGCTGTGTCAATAATTTGTTGCATGCAGCGAGCTTAGACCAGCAACAACTGGCAAACTGGCGGGTAGTTACTCCACCAGTATTACACTTAACCATCAGCGAGTTAGTCAACCAGCTTGCGAGTATGTTTGGCGCAGATCGCCTGAGCTTAATTAACTATCAACCCAACCCCAAACTAGAAGCCATATTTGGAGTTTATCCACCGATCAATACCAGCACAGCCGAAGCAATGGGATTTAGTCATGATGGCTCCATCAAACAATTGGTTGAAAATGCGGTAGGGATTGCTACTAAGTGATACCCACCTCAATCAGCGAGTCGTATCGGCTATGCGGGAATAGGAAAAATAACTCATAAAAGCAATATACTCCCCATATTTTTTATCCGAACTCCGATACAGATCAAAAAATATATGGACAATTAAAATGTACTGAATGGGAGTATATTTTATTACTGCTATAAATTTTTTCGTTTGAGCGCTCTAAACCATCAGTATTCGAGACACAGCCCCTTCATTACGAAAACAAATTGGTGCGTTAAAAACCCGCTTTTCAAGCACAGGCAATTTATAGTGCCGCACCAGCAAACATCACATGCTCATGCGCCATGAGTACAAAAGTCGAACCTGATACCAACAACTGGCTCAGCGGACTGGGCAAACTAGCGTCTGATAATGCAAGCCAATGCTCACCCAATGCCAGCGCTGCCTCGTCATCTTTTAACCATACCTCGTCGATCAGATCAACACTGATAGCGTGCCCGGGACGTTGCAATGTCTGATTACGGGTAACACGGTCGATACCGCTACTCGCATCAGCCAACATCGTTTGCCAGACGTCGTCCGTTGCGGACAGTAATTCATCAACTGAAACACCGTCAGCAGCCCGATAGAAGACAAATAATTTACTGGCAATTTTAGTATTGTCCTTATTACTGTCATCAGCGGTGTTAGCAGTATTAGCGTCAGCAGCAAGCTTGATTTTTTCAATCACCGGCATTTTTACTACGCTTGCCTGATCAACAAAGCGATCTTCGTCTGGCTGTAAATGCTCTAGATAAAATGGTGCGGCAAGTGCTGCAGCAGCCTGTTCTGGATGATCAAACCAGACTTGCGTGACAAAATCACGGCCATTAGAAAGCGTATCCGGCATCGCACCTGAAAAAGCTACCGGGACTCGAAAACTATTCTCAAAAACGTGATTTTGTATATACCGTCTTGGCGCTAAATCAGGTGATTTACCGATAAACTGTACTACATCTGCACCGTGGACATTCTTCATATAATGATGTGTCTGGCGCAGTGTTATGCCTCCGCGACGGCGTCCAACTATCATCATCTTAATCATACTATTTCCTTTGATATCGTTATAAAAATATACCGGACATGGTCGTATAAATTGGCTCTATACACACCAACAAAGACCAACAAAGACCAAAATTTAGACCAACGCTACTTTGACTTCTTCTGACACCATCACTCGACGAAAACTCGCTACCGCAAGTATCGCGATCACAACCGTGGCGATGCCCAGACTTCCATAGCCGGCATTCTTAACAAGCGTCCCACCTAAAATTGGCCCTATCGCAGCCCCGATCATTAACATGGCTGGGGTTGATGCTGCCGCTCGCCCGGATGGATCAAGCTTGGACAAAACACCGAAGGCAAACGTATGGGTAAAAATCAGCAACCCAGCAAATACCGACGTCGCCACTGCGTAAGGCATAAAGCTTGTGCTCTGCGTGACCGCCAGCGCAATCACCGCTTGTAATACGGGACCAATCAAGAGTACGCGATATGCTGAAAAACGGCGTTCCAGCAATACCGCCAGCGGTGCGGGCAATAAATTTACAATGCCAAGTGCGATCAAAACGCCCGACACCGCCGCGACACCAAAACCACGATCCATGCCGATCCGTTGGATAAAACTGAAAATCATGGACTGCACCAAGCCCATGCAGCCGACGCCAAACACCATAAACCAGATACGAGTATCAAGTCGGTCTTTTGGTAAGTTTGATCGCTGATTGTTGGCATTAAGCACACGATTACTCATGCGCTCAATAGCAGTATCAGATTGCGGAAAAGCTAAGGCACTCGCCACCGTAGCTACCGCCATAACGATAGCAAAAAGACGAAATAATGCCGGGCCGCCATAGTTAGTAATCAACGGCGGTGTGATAATGAAAAATCCCAATGCGAACACCCCAATTGCGATTCCTACCGTAGCAAACAAACGATGCGGCTGAGCACTGCGGCCGATACTGCCGTGGGTAAAACTTAACGCACAGCCTGCAGACATACCCGCAATCGCGTGCAACAGCAGCATCATGACAAAATCATGCGTGAAAGATAGTGCGATAAAACTCAGCATCGCCAGTCCAAACCCCAGCGCCGCAGCGACGCGTCCGTTTAAGCGATTTAGTCGTGGAGCAAAAAACAAACTACTCGTCACTGCGCCAAACAGGAATAATGTCACCATCCCACCTGCCTGTTGCGCATCAAAGTGATAATACGAAATCAGCGTGCCAACCCATAATGGCAATGCCACCAGATCAAGCATCCCCGCGCAATGTGCGACCATTAATACAATATGTCCTGACCTGCTATCTGCCTTCGTCATACTTGTCTCCTGTTTGTTGCATTATTAATGCATTCATTACGCTATTTAGCGTGATCTTATTTTTATGTTTTTTCTGACTACAACACTTAACTTAGTGTTTGGTGTTTTGCACTTTATTAGACTTGCTACCAAGTACAACTTTTCGATAACAATTTAAATCGGTTCAGCGAGCGCCATCAGCGAAGCGCGCATGATGTTGGTGTGTTCTTGTTTATCACCACCGGATATCTCGATTTCACCAAGACGACCAGAGTTTTCCACAACCATGCGGCAACGTTCAAAACGTCGTTGCTGGAAGCGATCAAGCCCCTCTGCCACAATACTGGCACGTGTTAACTCTTCAGCTAAAACAATACCATCTTCGATTCCGATACATGCCCCCGATGCTAAATGCGGTGTCGTCGCGTGTACGGCATCACCAATCAACACCACGCGTCCGGAAAACCAGGGTTGCGGCAATAACAAACTGACTAGGGGACGATAAATGACCTGGGACTGAGCCGTGATCTGCTCTCTGATCTGTTGCATCAGCGGTGCGGAAAATGGCGCTAATAAATCACGCAACATTTGCGGTTGCTGATCGGCGGGGATATGCGTATTGGTCTCGCGGTCTTCAGTGACAAATAAATACATTTCACTGGCGGATACCGGATTAATACCGGTTTTGATTTTCGGCCCCATCCACATTTTAGTATTAACTACATCAACAGGACGTGGCAATACAGCGCGCCATACACCTTGTCCTGTGTAGCTAGGCTCTGGTGCATCCGGAAACAGCAAAGTACGTACCTTTGATTGCAAGCCATCAGAACCAATCACGACATCATACCGTTTGCAACTGCCGTCAGTCGTCTGTACATCAACACCATCAAGGTCTTGTTCGATTGATGTGAAGCTACACCCCAAACGTACACTAACGCCAGCACGTCGAGTCGCAGCAGCCATCAACTTAGCCAGCGCGGGCCGCATAATACCAGCGCCGCCCGGAACATCTGGCCCGGCAAGACGTGGTGTAGGTAAATGACCAACATGCATATCAGTCACTGTATAAATATCTAAGCCGTCACTGCCATAACCTTCTTGTAAAAACTGATCGAGTATTCCCAATGTGCCAAAGGCACGCAGAGTGGCGCCGCCCAAGCTGATTCCAGCACCATAAGAACGCCAGTCCGCATCAATTTCAACCAGATCAACCTGCACCCCGCGCTTGCTTAGCTCGATTGCCGCTGCCATTCCAGAAAATCCACCACCAATAACAAGGGCAGTACGTACAGCTGTAGTCATTTTAAAACTCCTTAATTGATCTTTAATTCAATCTCTAATTCTTCGATAGTTAGAGTCTGTTATCACTCAAATCAGCGCAGCGCAAATCGCCGTTCGCAAGTATCGTCAGCGGCACTTTTGTCAAGGTTTGTCCCAGACACGGCCCCAATAAACATTTGCCCGTCACAGGCTCAAACTGAGCACCGTGAGCAGCACAGGTGATCCGTGTGCGATCAGCATTGAAATATTCGTCCTTGCGCCAGGCAAGCGGGGTATCGCCGTAATGCGGACACGCGTCCCTATAAGCATGTATCTCACCTTGATAACGCAGTACAAAAATACCCAACTGCACAAAGCCCTTACTGGCGCCCTCAATCACCTCGTCTGCATTACAGAGATACATGCCGTCGCTCATGGCTAGTGCGCCTCTGATACGATTGGCGCGCCGGAAAGTGTCGTATCTAAAGCAGCTTTATCTAAGGCAGGCGTATCTGATGGCAACTTAGTTGGAGGCGGTCCACCCGGGGCCCATTTTTCACGATGCTGGAATAAAAATAGCTGCGATCCATCCGCGCCCATCGGTGCCTGGCGCGCCACCCATTGATCGTCATGCAAATCCATATCTGCATCGTATTCAACATGACATCCGAGCGGACTATTGAAGTACCAAAACCAGTTCGATCCAAACAAATGACGACCCGGCCCCCAAAACGACTGATAACCCTTTTCTACAAAACGAGTACCAGCCAGCATGACCTCGGTCGGGCCTCCCATATGAAAAGTAAAGTGCTCACAGCCGGTCATAAACGGAGGCGTCTGAATCAAAAATAGAGTGTGATGGTCTACCGTTCCTGCTGGTCGCAAGAATGGACCTACGCCAACAAAGCTGTCTGTACAAACAAAGCCGATACGCGCATAAAAAGCCTCTGCTTTAGCTGCGTCTGGCACAAAATAAACGACATGCGATAAGCTCCTTGGACGTGGCTGATCGTCTGGATCAAATGCGATTTTATTCACAGCACGCTGGGGCACTGCACCTGGCGCATTGACTGTCTCTGCCGGCAGCGAGATAGCGCGACGTACCGTAATCTGAAAGCCAAGAGCAAAACCAGAATCGTCGACTACTTCAATCGAGCCATCATCGAGCCTGAGTACCTGACGATCTCGTTCAAGCTCCTCGGCGATCGCATTGAGTGAAGCCTGATCGGTCACACCATAAATCGTTTTTCTTAGCATAGTGGCGGTTGGTAGCGGTGCAGGCAGTGATATGTCATTCCGGTTTGCCAAAATAATTGCAGTACCGTCCAGCGCTTCAAAACGGTTATCGCCAACTGGTGTCAGACCATAGTCCGTCAAATACTGGGTACATGCAGCCAAGTCGTCAACACCAAAAACAAGAGCGTCTGGTCCGATAATATTCATTGTGATAAGTCCTTTAAAATTAAGCTTGTACAAATTGGGATGAGTTACTTTTTTCAGTAAAGTAAATCAAAGACATCAAAGAAATACGCTTGCTTGATCACGAGCAGAAGATCGTGATCAAGCACTATAAAGCGGTAACAGAATTGGTTAAGTTGTCGGCTGCTATTGGTGTTGCTGATGTGCTTAATGAGTTAACTGAATTTCCTGAATTTCCTGAATTAGCTGAATGCGCCACTGCAGCTAATGGCATAACAGGTCGCAATAAAAAGTACGCTAATGCAGGTAATAAAACTAATGCGCCGAGCATGTTCCATAAAAACATAAATGCCAGTAGCAAACCCATATCTGCCTGAAATTTGATGGGACTAAAACTCCAGGTCACCACGCCGATTGCCAGAGTAACCCCCGTCAGCATCACGACCTTGCCCGTAAATAGTAGCGCCCGGTAGTACGATTCCGAAAGACTTTGACCTTCCCGCATCCGAGCCAGCGTAATGCTGAGGATGTACAGCGCATAGTCGATACCGATACCAACACCCAATGCAATCACCGGCAGCGTTGCAACCTTGACACCCATTCCCAGAGCCACCATCAGCGCCTCGGCCAAGATCGAGGTCAGCATCAACGGGAGTACCGCGACCACCACCGCCCGCCATGACCGGAAGGTAATAAAGCACAACACAATCACTGCGGCATATACCAACAGCAGCATTTGACGCCACGCATTATGTACAACAATATTGGTCGCAGCTTCTATCCCCGCACTACCTGCAGCTAGCAGAAATTTTGTGTCGTTAGTATCGTTTTCTTTGGCAAATGCTTCCACATGCTGGACTATCGCCGTCAATGTGTCAGCACGGTGATCCCGCAGATAAACATACATCGTGAGTAAGCCACAGCTGTCGTTATACAAGCCGCGCGGCGCTCCGGCAGTGACTGTATTGAGCATCGCTTGATTGGGTAGAAATGCATACCATTTTGGATTGCCTTCATTCAGACCGGACAGCACTCGACGATTTAGCAAAGCCAACGTATTGGTGCTTTCTACTCCATCTAGCTGACGTAACTCCCACTCCAGCGCATCTACTTTATTCAGTGCCTGGTATTGCGAGCAAGCGCCCTCCGGAGTCTTCACCATTACTGCCAGCACGTCGCTAGAAGCGCCGTAAGCAGACGTCATAAATGCAACGTCTTTGTTATAGCGGCTATCAGGACGTAACTCTGGCGCGCCTAAATCAAGATCACCTATCTTCAAGTGTGTGCTGGCGACATATCCACCAATGCCCATTAACACCGCGACTACCACGGCACCGGTAGCCCAGCGACGTTGCGTAAAGCGATCCAATAGCGCCCATAGAGGATGCTTCACTTCACCGGCAGCATCACCCGCTTCTGCACGTAAGCTGCGCTCGGAAGCGCTGGCACTAACGCCGCTACAACTGAGCAAAATCGGCAGCAAAATCAAATTGGTAAAAATCAATACGGCCACACCTAAGCTGGCGGCAACGGCTAGTTCCCGAATTACCTGAATATTGATCATCAGCAATACGGCGAATCCCACCGCATCGGCGACTAGTGCCGTCAATCCAGCCAAAAACAAGCGGCGGAAAGTAAAGCGTGCCGCGACTAATTTATGCATACCGCGACCAACGTCTTGCATGATGCCGTTCATTTTTTGTGCACCATGACTCATACCGATAGCGAAGACTAAAAATGGCACCAAAATCGAATACGGATCGAGGACATAGCCAAGCATAGGCAACATTCCAAGCTGCCAGACCACAGCAATCAGTGACGCGGCAACCACCAGCAAAGTGGAACGTATGCACCTTGTGTACCAGTACACCATTAAGGTGGCGATGAATACCGCCAGCGCAAAGAATGCGAGTACCGTTTTGACGCCCTCAATCAAATCGCCAGTTAGCTTGGCAAAACCAGTAATATGGACCTTGACACCACGCGCCTCATACTTAGTGCGTAAGGCTTCGAGCTTTTCAGAAAAACTACGGTAATCCAGAGGTCGCCCTGCGCTATCCTGATTGAGCAGCGGCACATAGATCACGCTAGATTTTGCGTCCAGCGCTACGATCTGACCGATCTCGCCGGAGCGGGCAATATTTGTGGCGAGCAATTGCAGCGACTGGGCAGAACCATCATAAGCATCAGGGATGACTGGCCCCCCTTCCAGACCATCCTCAGTGACACCAACCCAACGTGTGGTTGGCGTCCATATCGACTTCATCTGAGTTCTGTTGACGCCTGGAAGTAAGAACACCTCGTCGCTGAACTGACGTAGAGTTTCAAGATAATTTTTGTCATAGATGGTCAAATTACCCAGCGCATTTACCTGGTTATTTGCGACCGCGATACGGACAGCATTGCCCAGCCCGGTAAGATCATTCTGGTGATCCAGTAAATGACGAATATACGGATGTTGAGCAGGAATAGTTTTCTCAAAACTGGCATTTAGCTCCAGTTTGCTGGCTTGCCAGCCGAGCAAAATCGTGATCAGCGCACATACTGCAACTACAATAAGACGGTGATTAAACAAAAGACGCTCGACCAGCGAACCAGACCGGGGATCAAAGTCAGACAACTGCCCCGACCCGATCGGAGAATGAGAGGAAGGCATCATGGCTTAACTCCGGCCACGGCTGACGCTAAGTCTAGGCCAATCGCGCCTTGCATTGTCAGCGAAAGTAATGAGCCATCTCGACGTACAAGTACTGCATTTAAAGGCGGTAAAAGCGGCGTTTTTAGTGGTGTTAAAACACCATCGTGCCCCTGTAGAATAACGCTGGCCTGATTGACCATGACTAAGGAACCATCCGCCCGCAATGCAGATCCTGTGATCGAAGCGGGCATTGATACGGGCACCTGCGACCATTGACTACCGGCATCAATACTGCGCCAGATATTGCCTCGCAAACCAGCGACAACAATCTCATTGTCGTTTGGTAGTTCTAGCGTAAAAAAACTACCTTTGTATGGCGTGGTGATACGTTCAAAATGCTGGCCACCATCGATTGAGCGTAATAACAAACCTTGCTCACCAGCGATGACAATTTGCTGGCCTCGCGCACGGGCTGCATAAAGGTGTAAGCCTTGCGGATTATCGGCAGCAGACATGCGTGAAATCCAGGTTTTTCCACCATCCTCAGTCGCAAAGATTAAGCCGTACGCGCCCACTGCGATTGCGCGACGTGCGCCAATGACTAATACATCTAAAAATGGCTTATCAGGACCATCCGCAACTAGCCGCAAGGCAATTTTCTCTGTAATTAGATCACCAGATTTTTGCGCCGTTTCAAGTACCATTTGTGCTGCAAGACGGCCGTCAAATTGGCGTGTCCAAGTAGAACCTGCATCATCACTGGTCAAGATAATACCGCCGTGCCCGACAGCAATCCCATGTGAGCCATTAAATCGCACAGAGGTCAATGTCACACTGACTGGAGCTGGCACCTGACGCCAAGTGGCGCCATCATCCTCAGATAACACGATCACGCCACGCTCACCGACCGCAACCAACCTTCCGCCAACTTGAGCACCGCTAAGCAGTACGACCTTTGCTGCCTGGCGGGACGTGAGTGCCGGACGATCGAGCGCGTCACCAATGGGCGTCGCTTGCGCAGATATCGTAATTATCATGAGACTTAGTGCGAATGACTTAGCCACGGCTGGCAGATAACGATTACAACAGTTCATCAGCGCACACTCTCGCTTGCCATCGCATCCGGTGTGAAGGTGCTGTCTGAATAGCGTGGCTTGACCGCGTAATGCACCGACTTACTGTTATAGAGATCGCCAACGTAGGAGTTGCCTGACAACAGATCATTGAAGCCGAAAGAACCAATCACGTTACCCGGCAAATCTGGCGCAACAAAACTAGCCGACCAAATTGTTTTCCACAATTGACCGTTTGAATCAAAGCGATCTGCCAGCACGCAAATCCAGGTGTCTTCGTCACAGTAATAGCGGCTCTTGGCAGCCGGATGGCGCTGACCTGCGCGTAGCGCCGAATCAATCACCCATACCCGATGCAATTCCCAACGCATGTAGCTTGGATTGACACCTGTCTTACTCAGCACTTCTGCATCGGCCTTCGGTTGCAGCATTTTGTTCACGTTATACGGAACAAACATTTCTTTCTTACCGGCGATTTTAAATTCGAAGCGATCCAACTTACCTGACCAAGTCTGTACCTCATCAAAACTCATTAAACCTGCGGTCACCGGGGATGGCGTGTCACAACACGGATTAGGTAACTTACGTACCCGGCGCTGCCCCGTCAGATACACCCAGGCTTGGGTTTTAGCAGGGTCGAGCTGATCGCGACCAGTAATAGCTTCACCAGCGCGGATAGGAGGACCTACGTTGACTAATCGGATCAGTTGAATCTCGGGCGATATCGCAAACGATTCTAAAGTAGCCTCGGGATAGTAGTAGGGAATCTGAAAATCAATAATGCCATCCGTGGTCATCACAGGACGGCCATCGGCAGTAATTTGGTACTGTGTTACCTGCGACTGAAACGAAGTACCACGCCAGCGCAGCATATGATTCCAAATCACTTCTGCACCGTTTTTAGGAATCGGGAAAGGAATACCACCGACGACATCAGCCGCAACATCGCCGACCAATTTGCCGCGTGTCGCGTTCTTCAATGTATTGTCATAGACCCATTGCGGCGCGGCAGCAGTGCGATGCGTTGGATAAACATCCACCCGGTAATCCGGATATTTTTTTAATAGCGCTTTAACGCCATCAGTCAGCTTATCGGCATATTGATCCGCGTTTTTAGCACTGATTGAGAAGATTGGTTTTTCATCCTTAAACGGATCGCCGCGACGTCCTCCCGCTTTATCGCCTGCAATAGCAGTCGTCATACCACCAGTCCAGGCCGGGATGCTGCCATCTTTATTGCCAGCTTTTTCAGCGCCGAATGGGGTTAATTCGGTCTTTAACTTAGTCGCTTCTTCTGCAGTTACACCAGCCATGACGGGCAGAGTTACTGCACTCATCATCATGCTAATAATGGCGGTGAGGATGTGATTATGATGATTGTTGCGATTGAATTTCTTCATGATGTTGTCTCTTTATTTAATAGTCAAAGCAAAGGTAGACCGACTTAGAAAGTCCGGCGCACGCTGAGGGAGATATAGTTGCGGTCGCCTAGCGGATTACCATCACTGAATTGACCGAGAGCGTAATCGTTGTAAGGTTTGCTATCACCGATATAACGCGTGTAATTCATCGCGAATTGCCACGTATTAAGGTAATTACCTTCCAGTCCAATGTTTGCGTTGCCGGTGCCTTTAGCACCCCAGGCAGTCACGCTGGATCGACCATCAAGAGAATAGCGAGCACCAACGGGTACGCTCAAATCCAAGCCCGGCAGCACCTGACGATAAGTAGGTGTGTAGATCAGCTGCAAAATGCTGGCATCACGAGTACGACCCTGATCAATCTCATTTTGAGGATCGGTTTTACTCAATACGCGATTCCAGGCAAGCTCAGCAACCAAACCGCTTTCTTGTGCCAAAAAGTTAGCGCCAAAACTACCCAACATAGACAAATTGAAGTGTGCAGTACGACCCGTAGGGTTAATCGGACGCGGCGCGTTAGCCGGTCCAAAGTACACCGCGTTATTGACGTTCAGTGCCATGTTGTCGCGTACGGATGCCTCAGCAGATACATTGAAATCGCCAATGGAGCGCGAAGCACTCATACCCGCAACTTTGATGTCGCTTCCAAACACATAAAACCACTGGCTATCCGTCGTCTTGGCGCCTGGGTTGAGGCGCGAATACAGCTGGCCAAATTTGTCGTTATATTTGGCGTAGAAAAAACTCAGATCAGTCTCATCAATCCGCCATTTCAGCTGTAAACCAAACTGCCCGTTATTACCTGGACGGACATTCGTACCCGACGATGCAACATAGCTACCGGCGACAGGGCCAGCAAACGCAGGAATATTCACGAACTCGGGACCAGTCGCATTCCAAGGAACATTCGCGGTAGAGAAATAACTACCAGATGGCGGAACTCTGCTCTCTTTCCAGCGAAATTGAACATATCCGCCCAAGCTAATATTGGGCTGAATTTGCCATTGAGCAGACAACTGAGGAACGGGCATTGCAATTTCTTTAAATTGCGCATTTGGAGAGGACAATAATTTATTGATGTCTACCGGACCTTGAGCAGCGGCCACGCCGTTATCGCCAAAGAACAGGCTTTCGCCATATAAAATGGTGTGCTGGCCAAGGCGCGCTGTGAGCTTGCCCGCATTGCCTAAGTCAGTACTACCGAATACAAAAGCATCCAGCACTTCGGCCTTACTACCGGCAATTTTTCGTGTGTAATCTGGGAATTCGTTGTATGGCACCTGACCCACAGTGGGATCATTTAGGGCGTCTGTCTTGCGATTGTATGCCTGGTCGTACCATGCGGCAGCACTTACGCGTAATCCGTATTTGCGTTGGAAAACCAGGTCGAATTCAGAGAGCAAATCTACCCGCTCAGATACAAAACCCCGTTTGCGAAAGTTTTGATCACCGGCATTCAGGTTCAGCGCTTGCGGCGCACCAGACGGACTAAATGAATTGGTCAATATCGAATCAGCATCGTTAAGGCGATAGATAGTGCTGGCTTTAACGGTGTTGTCGAATCTTAACGTCAGGTCTGGATTGTCGACTTTGATTTCGCCCGCGTGGCTAGCAACTGCTGAGAGTGCTACACCCGCCAAAGCGCATTGATTTAGTACGAGCCTAAGCTTGCGCTTGCTTGATGATTTCTGCATTGCTGTCTCCGATTTTATATTTTAGGACTGACGCAAAATTGTCCCAGCAAGGCGTAGCGACGACGACAGTACTTTGGTACGGCTAGTCGCTGCAACGCAGCTAGAGCAGTTTTGCGTAAGTCCCTTGTTTTTATCCACCTCGTCCGACCTTACTTGTGAAGGTTTTTGTATGACTGTGTGGTGGATGAAGAGTACGAAGTCCGGAGGATTCGGTAAAACAGTTTCTATCGATTGGAGATATTGGGATTTTCAATACATGCATTTATGGCATCGAAATACCCTGAAGCGGGTAGTGCAATATCTGTATGTATTCACCCGCAAAATCAATTGGCTAGCTATGAGAGAGAACTTAATTATGAAGCAGTAGCTGTGAGAAACTAAGCAAGTCGGAAATTTGATTAAGTCATTTAAGGCAGAACCAAGACGACTAACGCAAAGATAAGATGTGGTTTTTTTTTGCTCAAATAGTTACTAGGGCATAGAGAGTAATAATCTCTAGCTGCTGATCAGCGTATACCGGGGGTGAATATTGGTAACACTACTTCAAGTCAAGACTTACGCAAAACTGCTACAGCTGCGTAGCAACCCCGTTCGACCTAAGTAAGAAGCTAAAGTACTGTTTTCGTCACTACGCCTTGCAGGGACGATTTTGCGTCGATCTTAAATGTAAATGAGAAGAGGTTTTAGCAATGAAATACTTAGCAGAAATTACGTTAAAAAACCAAGTCAGCATCTGGAAAAAATATACTCCCCTATTTTTATAATTAAACACATTAAAAATACCAATAAATATATGGAAAACTAATATTTACTCTAGTGGAGTATTTTCAATACGGTTGCAGAACTTAAAAAACAGCCTCTGATTTCTCACCAGTTTTATAGCTCTTTTTTTACTAAATATAAGATCGTTCTTTTAGTTTGCTAATATGTAAAAGCATGCCTAAAAATGCATCGTTCAAATCGTACTCTCACTATTTCTAAAAAATACCGCATGAAAACCACACTAAAAATTTTAGGTATTTTATTTTGCCTCATACCAATGGTCGGTTTTGGGATCTGCGGCCTATTCGGTGTGGGTATGACCTTTTCAACTGGCGCGGTTCTTGGTGATCGTTTTGTTGTTTTTATTCTTGGTGTACTTGGTATTGCTATTTGCGTTGGCTGCGGTGCGATAATTCGCAATCTATGGAATAGTGTAAAAAAAGCTGCAACAGATAGCACTCCCTCTGCAGAATGAAATTCATCGTACTTTCCAGCGAGACTGCTCATCTCGTGCATTTGTTTTTTGAATGGATCGCGATTGCGATAGGTATGCAGTTGTATCGTCAACAGCGACGGCAACACAGGCTGGGTAGCATGCTACAGCCGGGGTCATATGCGGTGATGATCGCTTGTATTCTTGGTGCTGCAATCGGGAATAAGCTAGTGTTCTGGCTGGAGTTCCCGCATTTGTGGTCGCAATCTGCGTTGGACATGAACGTCTGGATGTCAGGACAATCGATCGTTGGCGGTCTACTCGGCGGTTTGATCGGAATCGAAATCGCAAAAAAACTTCAAGGACTGCGGCAATCTACTGGAGATCAATTTGTTTTACCGCTGGTGGTTGGTACGATTGTGGGGCGCTTAGGTTGTTTTCTGGCGGGACTCAATGACGGCACCTATGGTAATCCGACAGGACTGCCTTGGGGAATTGATTTTGGCGATGGCATCAGTCGTCATCCAACACAGCTTTACGATATTCTGTTTGCTGCAATCGCTGGCGGCGTCTTACTATTCAATCGAAAAAGATGGACGCATAAGCCAGGATTGCTGTTTAAATATTACCTCTCGGCATATCTGTTATGGCGCTTGATGATTGATGCAATCAAGCCTGTACCGTATGACTATGGATTTGGGCTGAGTGGTATCCAATGCGTCTGTCTGATCGCAATTTTTTTCTACCTTCCTATAGTTGTCAAACAATCGAAATCATTGGAGTCTTATGCGATTACTCAAGCATAAACATGCTCGTATCGGCGCACTGATCATTTGCGTGAGTCTGATCGGCGGCACAGGTTGTATTACGTCTGCCATCATCGAAAGCGCCAGACAAAAAGAAGCCATGCAAAAGTATGCCGATCAGCAGAAGAAGACCGTAGATGGATACAAAGTGAATGCGGCTAAAGGAGATCTTTTTGCGATCACCCGGCTTGGTCTTGAATATATCTCAGGTTCGCAAGCACTTCCTCAGGACATTCCAGCAGGGATTCAGCTGCTAGAGCAGGCAGTGGAAAAGCAATATCCCTTGGCAGAATATAGTTTGGGCTGGCTACTGCTCGCAGGACGAGATAGCTATCATTGGAAAGCACTGACAACGGATCAATTGCCCCGGCAAACTGAGCGAGGCATTCGTCTTTTGAAATTGTCTGCAAGCCGCGCTTGTGCGGTTTCCGAAACCAACGACGGTCGCAGCGGAAATACTCCGGCTTTTGACATTAGCAAAGTCTATCGGGAGGGACTCCTTGTTGCGAAAGATTTTGATCAGGCAAACCTGTGGCTGGCTCGTAGCATTATTCACTGCAGATACCCGAATATCTACGTAATTAAATCTACTTTCCCAACGTCGAAGTCTGCACCCTTGCAAGCGAAAATTGATCTGATGTCCTGGATATTGCTGATCCCGGAAGACAGCGCGAACGCAAAAAAAATGGCTATAGATTCACAACCAGTATTAGCTTCGGAAGACCTGGCAAAAGCGCAAACTCAGGCGGTCCATCTGCGCCAAATTGTGCTCGATTCAGAAAAACAATATCCAGCACCACCCCAACCTACCAACAAACCATGACACGCAAAACCCGACCTTATCTGTTTTACGATACGACTCAATCGGTTTGCACCACTTGCTTACGCACAGTAGAAGCAAAAATTATCTTTAAGGACGACAATGTCTTTATGGATAAATGGTGTCCTGTGCATGGCACTGAGCGAGTATTGATCTCCAACGATATTGAGTATTACAAACTCTGCCGTGAGGTCTATGTTAAACCACCCGAAATGCCCGTCAATTTCTCCACCAAGATGCATTACGGCTGTCCTTACGATTGCGGTCTATGTCCTGATCATATGCAACATTCCTGTCTGACTGTTCTGGAGATTACCGATAACTGCAACTTGAATTGCCCCGTCTGTTATGCAGAATCCGGGACCCATCGAACCACGCATAAATCCTTAGAAACTGTCATCAAAATGCTGGATGCGGTAGTCAAAAACGAAGGCGAACCCGATGTGGTGCAGTTCTCCGGTGGTGAGCCAACTTTACATCCAGATTTTTTCACGATACTTGATGAGGCAAAGAAACGTCCTATCAAACATGTAATGGTCAACACCAACGGCATCCGTATCGCACAAGATAAAGCATTTGTCGAGCGGCTCGCCAGCTATGCACCAGGGATAGAAATTTATTTACAGTTTGATTCGTTCAGGCCTGAAGCGTTAAAAGCCTTACGCGGAGCAGATCTCACCCGCATCCGGCGCGATGCCATTGATCATCTGAATGCGGCGAATATCTCAACAACTTTAGTCGTGACATTGAAGAAAGGTCTCAACGACGATGAGATTGGTGACATCATTCAATACGCGATCAAACAGCCTTGCATCCGTGGCGTGACACTTCAGCCCATTCAGGACGCCGGTCGGGTTGATAACTATGATGCTAAATGTAACAGGCTGACTGTATCCGAAATACGGCAAAAAATAGCTGAGCAATCTGGTCTCTTCTCCAAAGAAGATGTCTTACCAGTGCCGTGTAACCCTGACACACTGGCAATGGCATATGCTTTAAAGTTAGGCAACGAGGCAATCCCATTAACCCGTTATCTAGATACAGAAACGGTGTTAGCTGGAGAAAAAAGTACTATCGTGTTTGAGCGTGATGAAAACTTGAAGATGCACTTATTCAAATTATTCTCTACCAATCATTCACCTGAGTCCTCGGCGAATTGTCTATCCGAATTGATGTGCTGCCTTCCTAAGATAGACGCGCCTGTCGCACTCACTTACGAGAATGTTTTTCGTATCCTGATCGTCCAATTCATGGACGCACAATCGCTTGATATTCGCGCGCTCAAGAAATCTTGTGTTCATATGGTCCAATCAGATGGACGCATGATCCCCTTTGAATCATTTAATATTTTTTATCGCGATGACAAAGCAAAACTGCTAGAGCAAATCCGGGGAGAAATCGAGAGCTCGTTCACTGGTCGCCGGAGAGTGACGATACCTGTATTAGCCCATGTTCCAAGTAATTGATTGTTGTTTGGATTAGGTATTGGTAACGGATTTTTGCTTTATCTCCTTGCAGGTCAAACACCGTTGCGATCTAGTAAGCTAATTTTATCTTTGATCGTCTTGAATTTTTCGTGCTCAGGTAGTGGTGATTTTTTCTGACTAATCACTGGCCACTTGCCGCTACTGGCGAGCTCTGCATTGATGCTTAAAAAATGTTGTTGTCCCGATGGCAGATCGGTATCGGCAAAGATTGCTTCAACAGGACATTCTGACACGCACACGGCGCAGTCTATGCATCCGTTGGGATCGATAGCTAAAAAATTGGGCCCCTCGATAAAGCAATCGACAGGACACACTTGTACGCAATCAGTGTATTTACAAAGGATGCAAGATTCGGTAACGACGAATGTCATAGTAAGTTCCCCTTGATCTTCATTTCTCGACAAAGGCGCGTTCGATGACATAGCTACCTTGATGTTGCATCGACCCCTCGTCAAAACCACGACGATGCAATATCGCCACCAAGTCGACTAGGACTTCTGGATTGCCACAGACCATGACTCGGTCATGCTCGGCGTTTAAAGCTGGTAAGCCCAGTTCACGCTCTATCACGCCAGCCTCTAGCAAATCCGTAATGCGACCTTGCTGAGTAAATGGTTCACGCGTCACGCTAGGAAAGTAACGAAATTGATCGGTAACCAGATCACCAAGATATTCATGGCGAGGTAACTCTTGTTTGAGGTAATTGCTATAACCAAGTTCGCTGATATAGCGTACGCCATGCACCAATACAATATGTTCAAAGGCCTCGTAGTAATCAGGGTCTTGTACGATACTCATGAAAGGTGCCAATCCTGTTCCGGTACATAACAAATAAAGATTTCTACCAGGTCGTAAATTATCTTTGATCAGTGTGCCAGTCGGCTTTCTACCGACCAGCAAAGTACTGCCTACGCTTAGATGTTGTAGTTGAGAGGTCAAAGGACCATCAGGTACTTTGATGCTATAAAACTCCAGATGCTCTTCATAATGCGGACTTGCAATACTGTATGCACGCAATAGCGGTCGCCCTTCGATTTCCAGACCGATCATCAAAAACTGTCCGGACTGAAAGCGTAAGGCAGCGTTACGCGTGGTGGTAAAACTAAATAATGTGTCGTTCCAGTGATGCACATTGAGCACGGTTTCTCGAAGTAATGCTGGGCTATTAGTTGAACTCATTGTTTGCTTTCATTCTTAAGATATGGCGGTAACGATAATGATCATGTTTATACTCATGTCTTTTAAATTAGCGTCGCATCATGCTCATCCGCTGATCAATCAGACCGGTACAGGAATACGTTCTACTCTTGCCGCTACACGTTTATGCCAAGGTGTTCCGGCAATTGGATCGCGCTCCATCACGCCGGTTAATTCATTGAGCGATACGCCTTTGCGTTCGACCACGCCATCGGCGCGGCGATAATCTAAACCTAGTCCGTTAGGTAGAGAAACATGGCCGGATTGCAGTCCCTCTGATAATTCGATCTCTGCATCGGCGCTGCCGCGACGTGTCGTTACCCGCACCCAATCACCCGGCTGACAACCTAAGTCAGCAGCATCTTGAGGACTAATCCGCAAAGTTCCAAAGCTGCCTTTCTTATGCCAGCTGCTATCTCTGAATGTGGTGTTGGAGGTCTCGGTACGACGTTCGCCAGCGGAGAGTATGAAAGGATATTGCATGTCAACAGCAGGACCACCTTTGCTAAGCTTTTCGATTTCAGGTAATAGCTCAGGTATCCATAAATTGATACGATGATCCGGTAGTCGTACCGCTTGCCAGCTATGTTTATATTCTGCGTTGGCGTAGATCACGCCCGATGGACTATTGACGATCGCTTTGAATAATCGGTTAGCCGCCAACACTGGATGTCCGCTGAAACCTGCGTCAGCGGCGGCCTGCGGCTGCTGACGGATATACATCTGACAGATCCCCCATAAAGCTGCGGCAGGTGCCGTTGCCTTTGTCATTTGTTCACCCAAGGTGCGATAAAGCACGACAGGCGCATTCCGGGCTACCCGCTTATCGCGCATAGATTTCCATGCAAAAGCAAGAGCGTAAGGCAGCAAACCTAACTTAGCAGCCTTGCGTAACAAGCCGTATTGTGCAGGTCCGACCGCTCCCAGTGCCTCGACCAGACGAGCATGGATTTCTGCTTCTGACAGAGTACCCTCACGCGGCGCAAACAAGGGATGGCGTAAGTGAAAGGCATTTTTTGGCACTTCTAAATTAAAGAAAGTCGCCTCCGCTTTTTCAAAAATACTAGACGCTGGAAGTACGTAGTCTGCCTGCAACGCAGTTTCTGTCATCGCCACATCTAGTACGACACTCAACTCTAAAGCGCGTAAAGCTTCGCGCATTTTTTGACTATCTGCTAAGGAATGAACCGGGTTGGCGCTTTCGATCAGCATCGCCCGGAAGCGTTTTGGATGATCCGTAAGAATTTCTTCAGGGATCACATTACAAGGGATTAAACCCATGATCACTTTGAATCCGGTTACAGGGCTGGTGCGACCAACTCTGGGCTTGGCAGGTATAGCTTGTGGCGTTGTTTTTGGATTTTTTGTTTTTTTGCTTTGATCCCGACCAGACATAGATAAGCCCAGTAAAGGGACGAAAGCGTTATTGGCACCTTGGCGCCCGTAATTACCCGTTAATAACCACACTAGACGATTTAGATAGCTGTTCAGCGTGGAATGCATATTCATCTGTACGCCAAGATCTTCTAACATCGAGACACTTTTTGCATGGACGATGCGGCGGGTCGCGCCGCGTATCAAATCCTCATCAACACCACAAATTTGAGCATATTTAGGTATAGAAATTTTACGTAATTCGGCGGCGATCTTGTCATAGCCAGTGGTATGTTCTGCATGCCACTCCATCGGAGCCAAATTATCTTGCACGATGATTGCTGCCATCGCCATCAAGCACCAGGCGTCTGTACCTGGTTTGACTGCGAGGTGATAATCCGCCATTTCTGAGGTTTCGGTTTTACGGGGATCAATCACAATAATGCTGCGGTTTGGATCTTTCTGCATATCTCGCAAAATCACACGCGCTCTTGCAAAGCCGTGCGACTGCCAAGGATTTTTCCCCAGAAAAACTGCCACTTCAGCATGCTCAAAATCACAATGCACGCCAGACCCCATCATCTTGCCCTGCACCCAACCCTCGCCAGTTTTTTCTTGTGCTAAGGCGTTAGAACGATATTCAATACCCAATGCCTTAATCGTGCTATCTGCATAAATGCCGCCCAGATGATTGCCCTGACCACCGCCTCCGTAATACAAAATACTTTCACCACCATGCTTGCGTTTAATCTCGGTAAATTTTTCTGCGATCTCACGGATCGCAGTGTCCCAGTCAATCGCCTCGTAACTACCGTCGGCACTTCTGCGCATAGGCGAAGATATGCGGTCGGCGCCATTCTGGTAATAATCCATACGCTGCGCCTTTTCGCATAAATAGCCTTGCGAGACTGGATGCATCTTATCGGCACGAATACGAATAATCCTTGGCCCCTCGGTTTGGACTTCAAGACCGCAATTGAGCGCACAAATAATGCACGCTGTTTTTTTCCACTCCACAGGTTCTGAATTAGTCATTTGTCGCCTCGAACGTTATAAAGGATTATTAGATAGTGATCGTTATCCTATATAATGTTAATCCTAGCGTCAATAGAAACGTCAACCTAAATTTCAAATTTATATGCGCTATTCGAAGGAACACAAAGAAGGAGTCCGAAGTCAACTGCTCTCGGAAAGTGGAAGCTATGCAAAAAAACATGGTTTCGCAGCAACAGGTGTTGATGCACTGGCGAATGCCGCGGGGCTGACAACAGGTTCGCTCTACAAACACTTTAGCAACAAGAACGATCTTTTTACTGCCGTAATCACAGCAGAAATAAGTCGCACTGTGCAGGTGTTTGAAAACATGAATCCAGATGATATGGGAACCATCCTTAAAGCACTGGCGAGCTACCTCAGCATGCAGCACGTACACTCACCGGATACTGGATGTCTGCTGCCCTCACTCACAGCAGAAGTAGCACGCGCTAATGACGATGCGCATCTGGCGTTTGAAGCTGGCATGCTCCGGTTCAAAGATGTATTAAAAGAAATGACTGGATCAGACACCGTAGCATGGACGGTGATCGCGCAAAACGTCGGTGCGGTCATGATTGCCAGAGCCATGCAACACGAATCAGCAAAAGAAGAAATCATTAATGCGGTGCGAACCACTGGTGCTCAACTTTTAGTCGAAGCGTTTGAAAAGAAATAACTTGTAAAACTTAAGAAAAAAAACGCAGCCTTTTAAGGGCTGCGTTTTTACTTTTGTATTGAGAAAGTCTGAAATTAAAACGGTTATACGCAACCAATTATGTAAACAAGAAAATTCCAGCTTTAGAAACTAGGCTTATTCTTTGAACTTTTCTTCATTTATGTAAATAACCTCTTAAAAAATAACAAGTTGTTTACACTTTCTGAATTTAACGATGCCAGTTTCCTGACTTAAATATTTAACTTGCCTAATGTATGGTGGTATTTTCCGCTGATGTGCTCTCTTCAGATATTCATTACATTACATATATTGGAAGTCTCTCGGTAATTGAGCCGCAAACGGCCCGTCCCACGTCTTTTTCGAGTAACACCTAGAGCGGAATGCGGCACGAGATTTTTACATTTGAGGTTTTCCAACGCGTTGGAAAACTTCGGTAATAACCGATGCCGAGGTTTTTTAACTTATGTCCGTCGATACACTAATATTGACCAGAAAAGTAAACAGCGCAAACAAACTTTAAGAAGCAAGGCAACTTCGCTTGTTAAAAAAGCAGCAGAGATAATTTCCTGGCCTCGATTGAAAATAAAATGATCATATTTCCTTATCACGTTACTCTAGACTTCCCCTAATTAAGTAGAATTTCTATCTTCTCAAAGTTAATGATTACAAATAAGTCCTTAGCCTATGCCCAAAACTGCAGAAATAGCTTCACCACTGAACGGAGATAAACTCTACCAAGAACGAGCGCGCGCAGCACTCCCCTTGCTTGTTCGGCAAGCAAGGGCCGCTAAGCCAATTTATTATTCTGCATTGGCTGAAGAGTTAGGGATGCCAAATCCTAGAAATCTCAACTACGTGCTTGGTAGCATTGGCCAAGCTATGGATCGCATCTCTAAAAAGTGGAAAACTAAAGTTCCACCAATCCAGTGTCTTGTAGTGAATAAGGCAACCGTTCTTCCTGGAGAAGGAATTGGGTGGTTTCTGATCAAGAAAGCTGATTTTGGCAAGTTGCCGCTTCGCCGTCGCCGCGAGATCGTACAAGCTGAACTACAGCATATCTACGCTTATCCTCGCTGGGATGAGGTTCTTGAGGAACTTGAGCTTGATCCAGCAAAGACAGACTTCACAAAAGAAATTTCTATAGCTTCCGGTGACTTTGGTGGCGGTGAAGGCCCTGAGCACAAATTTCTAAAGGAATACGTCGCAAACAATCCGCATGCAATTGGCCTACCAAAATCAACTCCAGCAGGAACTACCGAATACAGATTGTCATCAGGTGACGTCTTGGATGTGTCATTTCAGTACAAGAAATCATGGGTCGGGGTAGAGGTGAAATCAAGAATATCAGATCATGCAGACATAACGCGTGGAATCTTCCAATGTGTAAAGTATCAAGCGGTGCTAGATGCAATGCTAATCTCAGAAGCAAAAGATCAAAATACCAATACCATCTTGGTCCTTGAGTCAGAGTTGCCAGAGCATCTACGCCCCCTTTGCAATCTTCTTGGAGTGGAAGTTATAGACGGCGTAAATCCGCATTGATATTAAAAAATGATGCGTTACCCGTCCTTTAAATCGCCGCGCTCTTGGAATTCGTTATGCCAAGCCTTTAACGAATTCTTTGTCGCGTAACCCAATTGACGAATTGTCGCTTTGCAGCGCCTACCAAGCTTAATATATAGCTTCACCGCCCGAAGACGTTCTTCATATGAGTACATGAACCACTCCCAAAAGTAGTCCAAGATTTTATCCGCACCCCCGCTGGGTCAGTTTTAAATGCAAATCAACACGCTGAGGTCATCGGGCAGATGAACAACGTGTTTTCTGCTCGCCCCTGGATTATGTGTTTGGCACTCTATATCTATCGGGCGATTTATTTGTCTTTACGATATTTTTCCAGTAAACAGGTCTGTTTAGATCTAGTCCGACAATCAGTTATGAATGAACGTCTGAAAAAACTTTCAGTTTGCATCCGAATTTGGACGCATGGCAGATGCTAAAGATCGTGCGTGGTTCTTCGCACATGTCCTGATTAGTAAAATCAATAAGATTGATGCCGCCTTTTTGGCATGGTCTGGCGTTATTCAAATTCGCCGACACAAGATTTATCTGTGTCGCTGGGACAGCATCTCTGGCTACTTCCTGATCGCGCCACTTGTTGTCCTACTCATTATCCCTTGTTTAGTTTGTCTCTGTGACTGCGTCTCTCCGACAACTAAGTCTTTTCAGGTAACTGGCTATCTTGCATTAATTTGCTTCATGTTTAATTTTTACAAGAGTATGAGTTTCAACGTATATCGGGTGGCATCCAAATACTATGTAACAAATAGCTGGTTTGGCGAGCCATCCCTGAGGTAATCTCTCGTATGTATTCTTTCAATTCAGAAATACAGGTGGCCTTACAGTTCCAGTTTATACAGACCAATTGGTTTATTCTTGCTAATCCAACCGCAGAACGGCCATCAACAATGGCCTGATCGAGCCGGGACATATAAGCAGTCTTGTCGTCCTGATATTCTACTTCACGAGAATAGCGATGGGACGCAACTATATTGGCTTCTGCTAATGTCACAGTGCGTAAAGTCAACGTACCTAACATGGTCGCGAGGCTGCCGCTAGATGAAGTCTCAACCGTTCTTCGGCTTGGTCATTGAAGCCTGTCAGTGAATTGGTTTTGATCAGATTTTTTAGAAACGGCTTGAAAAGATAAGGTTTGTCATCAATTGCTAGCCAGCTTATCCACGGCCGTTCAGATTGTCTCAACCAGCCTTCAATCTCTGCATGTCGTTGATACCCAATCGAATCCATAATTTCTGTCACCTCCCTCCAGTCTGGAGTCGTACCTATGATCCGGCCAGCAATATCTTCAGAGAAGAATGCTTTGAGTTCAGTGACTGAACGTTTGTCTCTCCAGGTGCTGGAAATAACAATCTGCACCTCAGGAAAATCTCTTAAGACATTTTCTAGTCGCGGCAAATAGCAAAATAACTGCACCTCTAGGTAGCAGGGTTCCGGATGTAAAACACCGTCAAAATCTAAAAACAAGATCATTATTGTTTTAGCATACCCTAAAAATTGCATAAGAAAACGCCCAATAAATGTATGTCAAGGCTCCTCAGTTTGGGGTTTTTATTCGGCAGCCGCACGGCATGTCAAATAATCTATGACGAAGAATTCAAAGCTATGGGCTATTGCACAAAATGCTCATCCATAGTTTTTATGATTGATCATTCGTTTTTTCGTAAGCGTTTTGCGCGATTTTTATTATTATCGTTCCAGAATTCGCAGAAGTTGAGGAATTTGAAAATAATTAGTCGGTGGTACTACAAGTTTCTTAAATAAGCTCATACATATAGCCGGCAGGAACTGATATAACCCATTAAAGTTAACTTAAAAAAACATACCTTAACGCATGTTTGGCTTAAAGCAATAGAGCCACAGCGATTCTAGAGGCGCTTTAGTGATCAGCCTAGCACTAGTGTTGTCCCATGTTTGGGATTGACATTTTTTTGAGTTGTTTTCGGTTGAGATCGCATCAGATGCTGAACGTTGGCGCAATGAGATAGCGCTTCACGAATTCGTTCCAACGTCGTGTAAGGAGCCCCGGTTCCTCCATAAGCAGTTCGAAAGACATTCCAGTCCACCAAAATAGCTTGACTCATCAACTTTGCGTTAGCGTTCGTTTTACACATGATAGCAAGAACGCAGTCAGACAATACTACTGTCTCCCCCTCTGGCAAAAACGCAATCTTCTCCTGAGTAACTAACCCCACACGCGGCACGAGCACAGCAGGTCCATTCACTAAGTGCTTATAATCTACTGTACGACCGCCAAGTATATGTACTCGATTTTTTGATAAATTCGATGTATGAACTAAGGGATAGCTGTTTACGGACGTCAATTCATTCACCAAATGCATCTGCAACTTACCTCTGATGATCTCCAGTTCAAGGCACGCAGCTGGCGTGATTTCAGGTGGCGCCACTCGTCCAATATGGTGATAATGAAGAATCGCGACCGTGGTCGACGCCGCGATACCTTTGAATGTGGAGCGTGAGTTCGTTAGAATTTTCTGCACAGCAAAGTGAGTCTTAATTAGGTTCCACGCGCCTCTGTCTCGTTGGCTGATAAAGCAGCTATCTGGCAAGATTGCCACCATATATCCCCTTGGAGCCAGAAACTGCAGCGCACGAAGTAGAAAAGACATCGTGCTACCGGCGGTCACTTGTGAACCGAAAAATTCAGATTCTATTTTCGCTCTACCTTTTTCACTAAATGGGGGATTAATGAGAATACAATCAACTTTCTTTTGGAACGAAAATAGTTTGGAACGCTGCTGAGAGGATTCAGAAAGAAAATCAACAGCGCTTACACTCCATTCTCCATATGTCCGGCGCAATCTCCTAGTAAGATTGACGTCAATGTCATTGGCGATGAACTGAGATTTTGGCCAGCGCTTGAAGGCTTCGGACAATAATGCCCCATCTCCGCAGGCAAAATCTGCTACAGAGTTCGGGGAAAATTGCGTCGGCAACCCCATAATCATTTGCCGAGCTATTTCCGATGGTGTGTAGTGAGCGTCCAGCATGCTAGATTATTGTCACTTCTCCCGATGATCGGGTCAATATTTCTTGGTTTGTTAATTTCAATATTGCCGATACATGGTACACATGTAATCTCTCAGTTCCATCGGTTCTGCCATGTTTACGAATTGGATGATCGTATACTAGTTCTGTTGCACAGAAATTAGCCAGATGAAACATTACGGATCCCAAAGCATGAGGCTTGGTTCCAACCATTGCGATTTTCATGGCTCTGTCAGGAAATTCTTCATGCAAATCGGCTAAAGTATAGAAGCAACTAAAGGGACAATGGGCAGGTGCATATAGCACCCTCTGCCATATTGAATTTTCTGAGAGCGTAGTGCGATTGCCAAGAAATGTATCAAACAGGTACCAAGGCTTAAATCCAGGAACACCAATGATTGGAATAATGTCTTCGTAGTTTGGCTCAATATTCTCAATAATGTGCTTAAGCCTAGTCCCTTCAAAACCAAGTAAGCATGCAAAGAGTGGGTTCATATGACTCTTTGCAGAGAGTACAGCAAAGCCTGGCAAGGGCGCTATCTGTTGGCGCGCACTCAATATTGACCAGATAAACGCAGTTATACGCACTGAATATTGACCAGGTAAATTAACCTATCC